>JBMOFP010000024.1:0-43499 GCA_049318805.1 Bradymonadia bacterium | reverse complement strand
ACTTCGGCGGAGCGGGGTTGAAAAAGTCCATGGACGGACTTTTTCAGCGTCCTGCCAGGAGTCTGGCCACGACGAGGCACACCGCCAGCGGCTCGGTGAGCACCGTGCTCATCGCGCTCCGTCAGTACCCATGAACTTCAGGGTCCCAGCCGAAGACCTTGATCATCGTGTCGCGCGGCAGGCGCAGCGCTGCGAGGCGGAGCTTCATCTCAACTTCGGGCAGGTCGCCGTACTGCGCCGTGATGCGGGCGCGAGCCAGTTGCTCGACCGCGCGACAGGCCTCTGACAGGCGCCGCGCCTTCTCGGCGGGTGTCATGCGCCGATACAAGTCGAGCAGCACCGCCTCCGCTGCAGGCGAGGTATCACTGTTCAGGAAGTCCACACCCGGAACCTACGCCGCCGCCGCGGTGGCGTCGAGGCAAGAGGTCGGTGTTGTCGCAGGAGCGGCCTCCCGGCGCACTGCGCTCACCCAGACTGGGCGAATCCGTGCCGGGAGAGATTGAACCGCCCCGCTCAGCCCTCGAAGACCGCGTCCGTCAGGTCGAGCCCGCGGTCGATGATCGCGAAGCCCTCGAGGAGCTGCGCCTCGGTGATGCAGAGCGGCGGATTGCAGGTGAACGACGACCAGCGAACGAAGGTGAACAGGCCCTCGTCCTTGAAGAACTTCGCGAGGGCGTTCATCGCCGGGTGGCTGCCGTTGTAGGGCGCGAGGGGCTCGCCCTTGGAGTTCTTGCGCACGTCCATCATGCCGAAGAGGCCGATGTTGCGGCCCTCGGCGATGCTGGGGTGCTTCGCCTGCAGGCGGTCCATCTCGCTGCGCATCACATGGCCCAGACGCGCGGCGTTTTCGATCATGCCCTCGTCGAGCATCACCTTCAGCACCGCCTCGGCGGTGGCGAGGCCGACGGGGTGCGAGTTGTAGGTGAGCCCGCCCCAGAACACGTTCTTGCGGAAGTGGTCGGCGATCTTGTCGCGCATGCCCATCGCGCCCAGCGGGAAATAGCTGCTCGTCAGGCCCTTGGCGAGCGTGACGAGGTCCGGCACCACGCCGTCGTGCTCGAAGGCGTACATCTTGCCCGTGCGGCCCATGCCGGCCATGACCTCGTCGCAGATGAGCAGGATGCCGTACTTGTCGCAGAGCGCCCGCACACCCTTGAGCCAGCCCTTCGGCGGCACGAGCACCCCGTTCGTGCCCGTGACCGTCTCACGGATGATCGCGGCGATGGTGTGCGCGCCCTCCATGACGATGGTCTCTTCGAGATACTTCAGGTGGTTCGCCGTGACCTCTTCCTCGGTGGTGCCGAAGCGGTAGTCATAGGGGCGCGGATCCATGAAGTGCACGATGCCCGGGGGCGCGGGTTCATTGGCCCAGCGGCGCGGATCGCCCGTGAGCCCCATGGTGAGCGCGGTGCCCCCGTGGTAGCTGCGATAGCTCGCGAGGATCTTCTGCCGGCCCGTGAAGAGGCGGGCGGCCTTCACCGCGTTCTCGTTCGCCTCGGCGCCCCCCAACGTGAAGAAGAACGTGTTGATGTCGCCGGGGGTGAGCTCGGCGAGCATCTTGCCGAGGCGCGCGCGCACCTGCGTCGCCGTCTGCGGGTAGACGAAGATGAGCTCGTCGAGCTGCCGCTTCATCGCCGCGATCACCCGCGGGTGCGCGTGGCCGATCAGCACACTCATGAGCTGCGCGTTGAAGTCGAGGATGCGCTTTCCCTCGGGGGTGTAGAGATAGACCCCCTCGGCGCGCGCGATGGGCAAAGGGTCGACGGCGTCGTTGGCGCTCCAGGTGTAGAGCGTGTGCCGCTTGCACAGCTCGACCATGGTCTCGGTCGACATCGGCTCGGCGGCGAACTCGTTGGGATATTCCAGGTACTGCGAGGGCATGCGTCAAGCTCCCAGGCCCGAGGTGCGCTTCAGGTATCGACCCGCGCCACGTTCCACCCGCAGGTCGCCGTCCTGCCACTGCACGCGGCCGGCGACGACGGTCGTCGCGACCTTCCCGCGGGTCTCGAAACCCTCGAAGATGTTGCGGTCGACGTTCTGGTGGTGGGTCCGCGCCGAGATGCGGCTCGTGCCCGTGGGGTCGTAGATGCACAGGTCCGCGTCCGCGCCGGGCGTGATCGAGCCCTTGCGCGGGTACAGGTTGAAGATCTTCGCCGCCTGGGTGCTCGTCACGTCCACGAACTGCTGGAGCGTGATGCGCCCGGTGGCCACACCGTAGCTGTAGAGCAGCGTCATCCGGTCCTCGACGCCCGCCGCGCCGTTGGGGATCTTCCGGAAGTCATCCTTGCCCATGATCTTCTGGTCGGCCTGCCGGAAAGGGCAGTGGTCCGTGGCGACGTGCTGGATGGCGCCGGCCGCCATCGCGTTCCACAGGTACTCCTGGTGGCCCTTCGGCCGGATGGGCGGGCTCATCACATAGGCCGCGCCCTCGAAGTCCGGCTTCTCGTAGACCGAGTCGTCGAGCAGCAGATACTGGGGGCAGGTCTCGACGAGCACCTTCTGGCCTTCCTGGCGCGCCCGGTAGACGGCGTCCATGGACTCCCGGCAGGTCAGGTGCACGATGTAGAGCGGCTGCGCCTCGTGCGGCTGCGCGAGATGTCCGTTGCGCCCATCGCCCGCGGCGCGCGCGAGCTGAATCACGCGGTTCGTCGCCTCGCCCTCCAGGTACGATGGACGGCTCGCGGCGTGCCACTTGGGCTCCGTGAGGCCACGCTCGAACAACCGCGTCTGCAACGCCACGACCGCGTCGCCGTGCTCGCAGTGGCTCGTGACCAGCGCGCCCAGGTCATGGGCGGTGTCGAGCACTCCGATGAGCTCCACGTCGTCGACGCCGATGGCCCCCCGGTAGGCCATGAAGATCTTGAAGGACTGGATGCCGTCCTCGTGAAAGACATGCGCCATCTCGCGCTTGACCTGGTCGTCGAACCAGGTGACCGCCATGTGGAAGGCGTAGTCGGCGACGGCCTTCTTGGCGTTGCCCATCCAGAAGTCGCGGGCGTCGAGGAGCGACTGCTTGCGACCCGGGATGATGAAGTCGATGATCGACGTCGTGCCGCCCGCCACACCCGCGGCGGTGCCGGTGTAGAAGTCGTCGGCGCTCACGGTGCCCATGAAGGGCAGCTCCATGTGCGTGTGCGCGTCGATGCCGCCGGGGAAGACATACTGCCCGCCGGCATCCACGACCTGGGTGCCCGCCGGCACGTCGAGGTCCGGGCCCACCGCGCGGATGAGGCCGTCTTCACAATAGACATCGGCCTTGAACTGGTCCTGGGCGGTCACGACCGTGCCGCCACGCACCACGAGTCTCGACATGGGGATCTCCTAGAGCTGGGTTCGACTCAGAACTTCACGAGCTCGGCGTACGCCTCGGGTCGACGGTCGCGATAGAATTGCCAGGTCTGGCGAACCTCGTCGATGAGTCCGAGGTCCAGATCGGCGACGACGAGCTCGTCGTTGTCTTCACTGGCCTCGGCGAGGATCTGGCCCCGGGGGTTCACGAAGTAGCTCGTGCCGTAGAACTTGCCGATGTTCCACGGCGCCTCGGTGCCGACCCGGTTGATGGCGCCCACGTAGTAGCCGTTCGCGACCGCGTGGGCGGGCTGCTCGAGCTTCCACAGGTACTGCGACAGCCCGGCCACCGTGGCGCTCGGGTTGTAGACGATCTCGGCGCCGTTCAGACCCAGCGCCCGCGCGCCCTCGGGGAAGTGGCGGTCGTAGCAGATGTACGCGCCGATGGTGGCGAACTGCGTCTTGAAGACGGGGTAGCCGCCGTCCCCGGGCTTGAAGAAGTACTTCTCCCAGAAGCCGTTGGTCTGGGGGATGTGCTGCTTGCGGTACTTGCCGAGGTACTTGCCGTCCGCGTCGATGACGGCGGCGGTGTTGTAGTAGACGCCGCGCATCGCCTCTTCGTAGAGCGGCAGCACGATGACCATGCCGTGCTTCTTGGCGATCTCCTGGAAGAGCTGCGTGGTCGGGCCGTCGGGGATGGCCTCGGCGGCGGCGTACCAGCGCTTGTCCTGGCTCGGACAGAAATACGGGCCGTTGAAGATCTCCTGCAGGCAGAGAATCTGCACACCCCGCCGAGCGGCTTCCTCGATCATCGGCAGGTGCTTCTCGAGCATGGCCTGCTGGATGTCGACGACCGGCACGGTCTCGTCGTTGATGGGGTTCGCGCACTGAATGAGTCCGCTGCGGACGATCTGGCCCATGTCTGCCTCCCGTTTCGGGCGTTTTTGAGGTCGAGCACCTCGGGGCTGAGACACTACGAGCGCGCGGCCCGGGTGGCAACGGGAGGGGGCCCCGCGTCGCCTCGAAATCGACACATTGACGTCCAGCCCGCGGAAACCTAGGTTCCGGGGTCTCCCGCACCGGAGGGTCCCATGCCCAGCTTGCCGCGCCTGCCTGACGGACGCCTCGAAGAGGGCTTCGAACCGTCGAAGCCGCCCTACGACACCGCCGAGGCGGTGACCGAGGCCAACCGGTGCCTGTACTGCGTCGACGCGCCGTGCATACGGGCCTGCCCGACGGGCATCGACATCCCCACGTTCATCCGGAAGATCTCGACCGGGAATGTGAAAGGCGCCGCGCGGACGATCCTGCAGGAGAACCTGCTGGGTTACTCGTGCGCACGGGTGTGCCCGGTCGAGGTGCTGTGCGTAGGGGCCTGTGTCTACAACGCATGGGAGCGATCGCCGATTCAGATCGGTCGACTCCAGCGCTTCGCCACCGAGACCGCGCTCGAGGCGAGCCCCATGTCGGCGTTGCTGCCCGCGCGGAAGCCGAGCACCGGCAAGACCATCGCCCTGGTCGGCGCTGGACCGGCGTCCGTGGCCGCCGCCGGGTGGCTCGCGCTCGAAGGGCACACGGCGGTGATCTACGACCGCAAGACCTACGGCGGCGGGCTCAACGCGCTCGGCATCGCCCCCTACAAGATGCAGGGGAACGAGGCCGTGCGTGAGATGGAGTGGGTCGCGGCCCTCGGCGAGGTCGAGTTCCGCCTCGGCGTGCCCGTCGACGCGGACGTGCTCGCGCGCCTGGTCGACACCCACGATGCGGTCTTCCTGGGTCTGGGGCTCGGCGCCGACACCCCGCTCGGCGTGCCGGGCGAGGCCGGGCCGGGCGTGGTCGGCGCGGTCGACCTCATCGAGCGCATCAAGAGTGATCCGGAGTTCCGCGTAGACGCGCCGGCCGGCGCCGTGGTGGTGGGCGGCGGCAACACCGCGCTCGACATCGCGCACGAGCTCGCGCTGCTCGGCGTGCCCGACGTGGTCATGGCCTATCGTCGCGGGCGGGCGGCCATGAGCGGCTACGCCCACGAGCTCGAGGCCGCGCGCAAAGACGGCGTGCGGCTCCTGGAGGACACCGTCGTCACGGCCGTGGAGCGCGGTCCGGACGGCCATGTGACCGCGGTGACGCTGGCGTCCGCGGCGAACGGTCGCGCGGTCGCGGGGACGGAGCGTCGTCACCCGACCAGCCTCGTCGCGGTGGCCATCGGCCAGGGCAAGGCGAGCGCGCTGGTGCGGGGTCTGCCCGGCGTCGAGGTCGACGGGCAGGGGCGCATCGTCGTCGACCCCGCGACCCACCGAACGGGGCACTCGAAGGTCTGGAGCGGAGGCGACTGCGTGAACGGCGGCAAAGAGGTCGTCAACGCCGTGCAAGAGGGCAAGCTGGCGGCGCACGACATCGTTCGTGCGCTCGGGAGGGCGTGAGCATGGCGAATCTCGAAGTCGATTTCTGCGGCATCAAGTCGCCCAACCCGTTCTGGCTGGCCTCGGCGCCCCCGACGAACACGGGCGGGCAGATCATGCGCGCCTTCGATGCCGGCTGGGGCGGCGCGGTGTGGAAGACCCTGGGGGACCCGATCACGAACGTGAGCTCGCGGTTCGGCGGCGTCGACTACGGCAACACCCGCATGATGGGCCTGAACAACATCGAGCTCATCACGGACCGTCCGCTGGACGTGAACTTCCGCGAGATCTACGAGGTCAAGAAGCGCTACCCGAAGCACGTCGTCGTGGCGTCGCTCATGGTCGAGACCCGCGAGAACTGGCGCGAGATCATTCGCCGCGCCGAGGACGCCGGCTCCGACGCGCTCGAGCTCAACTTCGGCTGCCCCCACGGCATGTGCGAGCGCGGCATGGGCAGCGCGGTCGGCCAGGAGCCCAAGGTGCTCGAGGAGATCACCCGCTGGGTGGTCGAGGACGCGAAGACCCCCGTCATCATCAAGCTCACGCCGAACACGGGTGACATCAACGAGCCCGGTGAGGCCGCCGCGAAGGGGGGGGCGCACGCGATCTCGCTGATCAATACCGTGAAGTCCATCGTCGGCGTCGACCTCGACCGCATGGTGCCGAACCCGCGGGTGGGGCAGGCGTCGACGAACGGAGGCTACTGCGGGCCCGCGGTGAAGCCCCTCGCGCTCTTCATGGTCAGCCAGATCGCGAAGAACCCGCTGACGCGTGGGCTGCCGATCTCGGGCATCGGGGGCATCTCCAACTGGCGTGATGCGGCCGAGTTCATCGCGCTCGGCTCGACGACGGTGCAGGTCTGCACGGCGGTCATGCACTACGGCTACCGCATCGTGGACGACCTCATCGAGGGGCTGTCCGACTTCCTGGATTCCAAGGGCATGACCAGCGTGGCGCAGCTCCGCGGCGCGGCTCTCGGATCCTACCGGGAGTGGGGCGAGCTCGACCTGGAGTACACGGTCAAGGCGCGCATCGACCCGAACAAGTGCATCGGCTGCAACCTTTGCTACGTGGCCTGCATGGACGGCGCGCACCAGTGCATTCACGTGCCGGGGCGTTCCGCCGCCGAGTCGCTGGCCATCGGGCACTACCACGTGCCCGAGCACGTGCCGGCGGTGCCCGTGACCGCGGCGGGTGCGCCGGCCGGGCGCTTCGTGCCCTTCGTGGACGACCACGAGTGCATCGGCTGCAACCTGTGCGCGCTGGTCTGCCCGGTGGCCGACTGCATCACGATGGTCGAGGTGCCGGGGCCCACGGGGCGCGCCCACACCTGGAATGACCGCGCGGCGGCCGGGACGGACATCAATCCCGGCAGCCTCGCGAGCACGTTGGCAAAGCGGAGCACTCACCCCGCGGGGTGACGGGGCCGGGACTCAGGCGTCGGCGGGCTCGTCCTCGTCGGCGTCCTCGGGGCTCGCGGGGTCATCGGACTCACCGGGCTCGTCGGCGTCCTCGGGGCTCGCCGGATCCTCGTCTTCGGCGCCTTCTTCGTCGACCTCTTCGCCGCGGTTCTCGTCGTCGTCGCCTTCCTCGGGCTGGACCTCTTCGCCGCGGTTCTCGTCGTCGTCGCCTTCCTCGGGTTGGACCTCTTCGCCGCGGTTCTCGTCGTCGTCCTCGTCGTCGCCGTCTTCGCCGTCGTCGTCGTCTTCGCCGTCGTCGTTGTCCTCGTGGTGCCCGCGTCGGCCTCGCCCCGCGCCCGGCCCGTCGTCGTCGTTCTCGTCGGCGTCGTCCTCGACACCGTCGAGGTCCGCGTCGTCCTCATCCGCCGCCACGGCGTCGAACTCCGCGTCGTCGTCGATCTCGTCGCCGTCGTCGTCGTCGTCGGCCGCGTCCTCGATATCGTCTCCGTCGTCGTCCGAGTCCTCGAGGTCGTCGATGCCGTCGTCGTCCGAGTCCACGTCCTCGAGGGGGTTGTCCTCGCAGTCCGCCTCGTCGTCGACGCCCTCGACGCCGTGCACGCGCCCCAGGCTGACGGCGGTGTCGTCGGCCGCGCCCGCGGGTGCGCCGGCCACCGGCAGCACGGAGGTCCGCGCGCCACCGCCCGCGTCGAAGTGGACCTCGCGGACCGGCGTCAGCGTCTCGTCGAGCACGTACATGACGACGCTGCGGCCGACGGGGACTTCGACCGTAAACGCGCCGTTCGGGTCGACCGTCGCGTCGTAGGCGCCCTCGCGGGTGTCGATGGCGATGATGCGGCTCAGGCCGCCGAGCGTCGCGGTGTCGAGCGTGCCGGTGAGCGCGCGGGTGGCGGTCTCCGTCTTCACGTTCTGGTTGTCGGCGCTGCACGCGGCGAGCGCGAGAGGGCACGCGGCCAGTAGAGTCAGCACGTTCATCTTCATGGTCGACCTCGCTGGGGGTTGTTTGCTGAAACCGCGGTTTGGGTGCGGACTGCTGGCTCCTACGGGGACGGATTCAGTCGCGGATTGCCCCCGGTTCTCTTTTTTTCTGCGGCGTGTTGGACGATCCACCCCCTCGAGATCGGCCGTAGGAGACCCGTGAGCGCGCAGACCGCGATCTTCTCGAGCGCCCCATGACGTTCTTCGTGGGACAAGCAGAGCGGCTCGCGCGCTTCCGATCCGGAGATCGCGGCGTGCTCACTGAGGTCTACCAGCACTACGTCGGCCCGCTGCAGAACGTCCTGCGGCAGGGCTTCTCCGTGCGGGTCGACGAACGCATGCTGCACGTGCCGGGTTTGCGCGAGCCGAGTGAGATCGAAGCCGCCTGCCAGGAGGTCTTTCTTCGAGCGTTCCGCGCCCAGGCCAGAGCCGGCTACGACGGTGAGCGCAGCTACGGCAACTACCTCTACCGAATCGCGCGGAACTGGCGCATCGACGTCTTCCGTCGAACCCGCGCGGAGTCGCCGCTGAACGACAGCCAGGTCGCGGAGCTCGAGGACCCGACGCCCGGGGCCGACGAACGGCTCGTCGACCATGAGCTGGGCGCCCTGGTCCAAACCTACCTGGGGTCGCTGCCCGAGAAGGATCGGCGCTACTTCCTGGGTCGTACGGCCGACGGCCTCACGCAGACGGAGGCCGCGTCGAACCTGGGTCTCACGCGCATTCAGGGCCGACGCATCGAGGCGCGGGTCAAGACCGGGCTCCTCGCTTGGTTGCGGGGGCGCGGCTACTCGGGCCCTGCACACGCCGACGAGGAGGCGCCATGACGTGCACACCCTCCTGGGCGGCGCGGGTGGACGCGGCGTTGGTCGGCGAACACGAGGGCGCGCTCTACGCCGAGGTCCGACGCCACCTCGACGCCTGTGCCGCCTGCGCCGCCGTTTGGAACGAGACCGCGCATCGGCTGGCCGCGATCGAGGGTCGACCCGGCCGCCTGCCCGAGGCCGTCGAGGCCGCGGTGCTGGGCCGTGTCTTCGACGCGCTCGACGCTGAGGAGGGCACACAGGCCGTCGTCGCGCCGGTCGTGCGACCGACCTTCGGGCGGGTCCGCGGTGTCGTCGGGCTGGTGGCGGTCGCGCTCGCGGCCGGGGCGGCGGTCTTCGTCGGGACCACGCCTGGCCTCGAGTCCCCCGAGTCCGCGGCCTCGGTCGGCTTCCAACCGCGCGGGGCTTCGACCACGGGCGCTGGTCTGCAGGCGTTCTGTGTGGCCCCGACCCCGGAGCGCGAGGGCGCGCAGGTCCTCGGCGCCGCGAACTCCGGACTCGCGGAGCCCGTGCGCTGCGAGAAGGGCGCGCGACTGCAGTTCGCGTACTCGACGCCCAGCGTCGACGCGGCGGAGGCGGCCGCGACGCCCCGGACCCTGAGCCTCTTCGCGACCGGACCGAACGGCGAGTTCGTTTGGTACTGGCCGCGTGCGGAGGCGCCGTTCGAGCTCGTCGGGGGGGCGAGATCGGTCCCGTTGCCGGGCAGCTTCGAGGTGTCCGTGCTGCATCGGCCGGGGCGGTGGCGCGTGACGGGGGTGTTCGCGGCCGAGGCCGTGGAGCGCGCGTTCCTCGAGGGGTTGGCGCGCAGCGGGGGCGAAGCGCGTGTGGCGGCGTGGGCATCCGAACAGGGAGGCTCGGTCCAGGGAGCGGGGCTCTGGCTCGAGGTCGAAGGCGGCGACGCTTCGCCAGGAGGGATTCCGTGAAACACAGCACCGCCCGTTGGCTCGTGTCCATCACCGCCGCACTGGCCCCGCTCCCCGCGGTCGCCGAGCGCTTCGCGCTGGTCGTGGGCGAGAACGAGCCCGCAGCCGACTCGGGGCTCGCGCCCCTGCGATATGCCGACGACGATGCGCTGCGACATGCGGACCTCCTGCGGGCCGCCGGTGCGCAGGTCGAGACGCTGGTCGTGCTCGACGATACGACCCAGCGGCGGTTCCCGGGCGCGGCCGCGGGCACACGACCGGCCACGCTGGCGAACCTGCGCGACGCCATGGGGCGGCTCAACGGCAAGATGGACGCGGCGCGGGCCGCCGGGCGGATCGTGGACTTCCACTTCGTCTTCGCGGGCCACGGCGAGGTCGGGCCGAACGGCGAGGGTCGAATGCACCTCCGCGACGGCGCGCTGTCCCGTGAAGCGCTTCTGCGCGAGGTCGTGGCGGCGTCGCGCGCGGACTACAACCACCTGCTGATCGACGCGTGCAACGCCCAGTCTCTCGTTTTCAGCCGCGGCGCCGCCCCGAAGGACGACGGCTACCGGACCGAAGACTACCGGGAGAGCATCAGTCGGTATCTGGACGCCCAGGACCTGCGGAGCTACCCGAACACCGGGGCGATGCTCGCGTCGACCTCCGGGCGCGAGTCCCACGAGTGGGAGGTCTTCGAGTCGGGGATCTTCAGTCATCAGGTGCGCTCGGGCCTCGCGGGGGCCGCCGACGTCAACGGCGACGGGGCCGTCGAGTACTCGGAGCTGGCGGCGTGGATTCAGGCGGCGAACGACGGGATCGCCGACGACACCCTGCGGCCGCAGATCGTCTTTCAGGCGCCCATGGCCGACCGGAACCGTCCCGTTCTGAACTATGCCGACGAGGGGCGAAGCTACTTGCGCATGCCCCGCACGTTCACCGGTCGGGCTTGGCTCGAGGATGACCGGGGGTCGCGCTACGCGGACTTCAACGCCTCGGGCGAGGCGCCGGTCATGCTGGCCCTGGGCGGCGCGCCAACCTACTGGTTGCGCCAGGGTGACCGGGAGGCCCGCATCGAGGTCTCACGGCCTGGGGTCATCGAGGCCGGCGGTCTCACGTGGCGCAACCGCTCGAACCAGTCCCGCGGCGCACGCGGAGATGCTTTCGAACGCCACCTCTTCGGGCGCTCCTTCGGGCTGGCGTTCTATGCGGGCTTCATCTCGAACGCCGGACACGTCCCGGTCGTCGCGCACGCCGGCGGGCGGTTTCCGGCCGTCGTCGATGCGGGCTCGGCGAGCCAGTCGGCCGGGGCACTCGGCTGGGCCGAGGTCGCGCCGTGGGCGGCGGCCGGCGTTGCGGTCGTCGGTGGCGGACTGGCGGCCTGGAGCGCGGTCGAGGCGTCCGACGCCGAGTCGCGCTGGACAAAGGCCTACGAAGGGCAGGGGATCGACGACCGGGACGTTCGAGGCGAGTACGACACCGCGCGTCGGAACACCTGGATCTTCGGCGGCCTCGGAGTCGTGGCGGCGGGGACCGCGGCCGCGCTGTGGCTCACGCGGGACGACGCGCCGGACGCGCCCGCGGTCGGTCTGCTACCCTCGGCGGGGGGCCTGGACGTCTTTGGGAGGTTCTAACATGGTCGGACGGTGCAGCCTTTGGATGGGCGGCGTGCTCTTGACCGCACTCGGGTGCGGCGATGGGCTCGAGACGCGGTTGGACTCCGCGGCGCTTCGGGTCTCCGTCGCCCAGATTCCACCCGAGGCGCGGACGCTCGAGGTGGTCGCAGTCCGTCACTCGGACGGCGCCGAGCGACGGCGCGCACCGGGCTCGGACCCCGCCGGGGCGCTGACGGTCTACTTCGACACACTCGACGCGGGGTACTACGCGCTGCACGTCTTCGCGCTCGACGACACCGGCCGGCCGGCGTGGTGCGCCGGGCGGGAAGAGGTCGAGCTGACCGGCGCGGGCACGGCCATCGCCATCGAGCTGACGGGCCTCGACGCCGTCGACTGCTTCTCGATGGAGCCCGCGGGCGACGGCGAGGTGCAAGAAGAGCCACCGCACGAAGAGCAACCGCCCGAGGACGGCGAGGAGTTCGAGGGCGAGGACGACTCCGAACACGAACGCGACTGACCAGTCGAGTTTGTGCGTCGTAGCCGTTCCACTCGACTGACCGGTCGACTAGCATGCGCGTCGCGATGACCGAGCCTAGGAACTCCGACGAGAAGCGCGTCCGCATCCGCACCGCGGCCTACCGCTGCTTCCGCGACCGCGGCTACCACGAGACCACGGTGGACGACATCTGCCGCGAGGCCGGGCCCATCGCCAAGGGCAGCTTCTACTGGCACTTCGCTTCGAAGCAGCAGGTCTTCATCGACATCCTCGAGGCCTGGACGCGCGAGGTCATGAACGAGCTGTACGACCAGTTCGAGTCCGCGGTCTCGCGCGAGGACTACACCCGCGGCATCCAGGGCGCGCTCGAGCGCGAGCTTCACCGCGGGCTCGTGATCGTGCCGCTCTGGCTCGAGTTCACGATGCACGCGCGCCGGGACCCCGACATCCAGTCGGCCCTCTCGAAGTTCTACCGGCGCGCCCGCACGGCCATCGCCGAGATCCTGCGGCCCCTTTTCACCAACGTGGTGCCCGAGCACGAGATGCACGCGATCGCCACGGCGGTCTTCGGCGCCTACGTGGGCATCGTGATGCAGAACGTGGCCGATCCGGAGCACGCGGACGGGGCCCGCGCTGTCGCGGCCGTGATGTCCCTGATCGAGCGCCTGTCCGTCGCGGCCTGAGGCCCGACGCCCCACGTCGACCGGACCTCGCGCGTGTGAACTTCGCGCGACGAGGCGTCTCGCGGATTGACGATCCTCCGCCCGTTCTGTATCTCCCCGACGCGCGAGACTGACTGGTCAGTCTAGTGTTCCCGGGGAGTTGATATGAAGACCTCGCTCGAGCAGTCCGTACCCGCACAGGCCACGAACCCTGGGTGGACCCCGGCGCAAAGTGCCGGTTCACGGACGACCGAGTCGCTCTGCGCTCGCTTGACGGCAGGCACGTCCCGCGCCGCGGTCACCTTCGCGGGGCAAGGGGTCGAGGTCTTCGACGAGCTCGCGACGCTCATCGAGTCGAGCCCGACGGCGCACGCGCTCGTGGTCCAGGTGTCCGAGGTCACGCGGCGCTGGCCCAACGTGGTCGACTTCGCCCGCGCCGGCGCCTTCGACCAGGGCTTCGACCCCTGGCTCTGGGCGAGCACCCCGGCGGCGCGCCCGGAGCGGGCCTACCTCGCGTCGTCGCCGGTCTCACAGCCCGCGATCCTGCTCTGCCAGGCGGCCCGGTGGGCTTCGTGCCTCGACCTGGGGCTGCGTGCGGCGGTCGCGAGCGGCGGGATCGTCGCCGCGACGGGGCACTCCCAGGGGATCATGGCCGCGGTGCTCGCCGCCGAGACGGGCGCGGGCGCCGTGTCCCCCGACCGCTTGGTCGAGATGCTCGAGTGGATGGCGTGGCAGGGTGTGCACATGGCGGCGTCGTATCGCCGCCTGGGCGGCGAGGCGCCGACGACGACACGGTCGGCGATGGCCTCGGTCGCGGGTCTCGACCGGGCGCGCCTGGAGGCGGTCCTCGCGGAGCTCAACGATGGGCTCGAGGGCGTCGAGCGGCCGGTGGTCGCGCTCGAGAACGCGCGCACTCGATTCGTGGTGAGCGGACCTCCGGCGCGGCTGGACGCTGTGCGCGTAGGGCTCGAGGCGCTGGCGGCGCGTGAGGCGGCGGCCAAGAAGGCGGGTCGTTTCGCCGGGCAGGTGGCCGAGGTGCAGTGGGCCTACCTGGACGTGGCCGCGGCCTACCACTCCCCGGCGATGGCGACGGGTCACGAGGCGATGCGGGTCACGGCGGGCGCGTGCGGCTTCCGAGTCGACGCGTCGGCGTTCGCGTTTCCCGTGGTGTCGGTGGCCGATGGCCGGGTCTGGGACCGCAACGCCGGGGACCTCACCGAGGCGCTGCTGTCGAGCATGTTCGTGGAGCGGGTGCGGTGGAGCACAGCGGTGACGGTGGCTTCGAGCCTCCGGGGCGCCGACACCGTGGTGGATTGCGGTCCCGGGGATGGCGTCGCCTTGCTCTCACGCTCGGTGCTTCGGGGCACGGGGCGCCGCGTCTTCGCTTTGGCGCGCGCGGACGAGCGCCAGGCCTTCTTCGACGAGCCCTACGATCCTCGGGGCGAGCGGCAACCCGTCCGGTACGCGGACTTCACGCCGGTGCGCACGGCCGCGCACGACGGCCGCCCCTTCATCGACAACCGCTTCACGCGAGGCACCGGCACGCCGCCCGTTTTCCTGGCCGGCATGACGCCGACCACCAGCGACACGCCCATCGTCGTCGCCGCCGCGAACGCGGGCTTCACGGCGGAGCTCGCCGGGGGCGGTCAGGTCTCGGAGCGGATCTTCTGGCGCCGGATGGAAGCCATGGCCGCGGCCCTGGAGCCCGGTCGGGGCTTCGTTTTCAACGCGCTCTTCCTCGATCCGTACTTGTGGGACCTGCACGTGCGTAAGGCGGGCCTCGTGAAGAAGGCGCGGCGGATGGGCTACCCCATCGATGGCGTGACCATCAGCGCGGGCATCCCCGAGGTCGAGGACGCGGTCGCTCTGCTCGACGACCTGGCCGGTCTGGGCATGCGCATCAACGCGTTCAAGCCCGGCACCCTGGCGCAGATCGAACAGGTGGTGCGCATCGCTCGCGCGGCGCCCGCGCACACCGTCTACGTGCACCTCGAGGGCGGCAAGGCCGGAGGGCATCACTCCTGGGAGGACCTGGACGCGCTGTTGCTCGCGGGGTACGCGATGCTCCGCGACCGGCCGAACGTGGTGGTCTGCGCCGGGGGCGGGATCGGCACGCCGGCGGCGGCGGTCGAGCGCCTGAACGGGACCTGGGCCCGGCGCCACGGTCTGGAGCCGATGCCCGTGGACGCCGTCTTCCTGGGGACGCGGGTCATGGCGTGTCTCGAGGCCTGCACCTCGGACGCCGTGAAGGACGCCCTCGTCGACGCGAACGGTACGGGGGAGTGGGTCTTCAACGGTGAGGTTCACGGGGGCGTGACCTCGGGCAAGAGCTCGTTGAACGCCGACATCTGGTACCTGGAGAACGACGCGGCGCGGGCCGGTCGGCTGCTGGACGCGGTTGCCGGGGACGCCGAGGCGGTCGAGCGCCGACGAGACGAGATCATCGCGGCCTTGGAGAAGACGTCGAAGCCGTACTTCGGCGACGTGGAGCGGATGACCTACGCCCAGGCGGCCCGGCGCCTCGTCACCTTGCTCGCCGTGGGGCGCGGCGGGCCCTATGAAGACGGCCCTTTCCCCGATCCGACGTATCGGACGCGTGTGGCCGACTTCTTGCGCCTCTGCGAGCGCCGACTGGCGGTCGGTCGGGGCGCGAGCGTCGAGAGTGTCGTGCCCAGGCTCGAGGTGCTCGACGCGCCCGAAACGGTGCTCGAAAACTTTCTCGCGACCTACCCGCGGGCGGAGTCGGAGCGGGTTCACCCCGACGACGCGCGGGCGTTCGTGCGGGACGTGTGCGACCGCCCCGGCAAGCCCGTGTGTTTCGTGGCCGCCCTCGACGCGGACGTGCGGCGACGGTTCAAGGCCGACTCACTCTGGCAGGCCCACGACGACCGTTGGCCGGCGTCCCAGGTCTTCGCGATTCCGGGGCCCGAGGCCGTGGCTGGGATCCGCGTCAAGAACGAGCCTGTCGCCGAGGTCTTGCAGTCCTTCGTCGACGCCCTCGTCGAGACGCTCCCCGAGTCTGCAGGCACGCCGACCGCGCCCGTGGCCGCCCCGGTCGACGCCGCCCTCGCCGTCGACCTCCGCGGGGTCACCGTCGTCTCCGAGTGTGGACCCGAAACGCTCCGCCTCTACCTCGGCACGACCTACGGCGGCGCGCTCGCGGCGTTCCTCCGAGCGGGCGAGATCGTCGTCGCCCAGCGCCGGACCCGGAGCCCGCTCGTGGCGCTGCTGGTGCCGACCCTCGGGGCCCGCGTCGAATGCGAGGCCGGGGCCGACGGCCACCTGCGACGCTGTGTGCTCACGCCGGCCGCGGGCGGAGAGCAGCTCGACCTGAGCCTGGAGCACGACGGCCCGCGCGAGGTCCTGCGGCTCGACCTGCGCCTCACGCGCGCCACGTTGACCCAACGTTTCGCCGTGGCCCACGGGACGGGCGGGCGGGTCTTCGTCGGCCTCGACCCGGAGCCGGGCGCGGTCACCACGTTCTACCATCACGCGCTCTTCGGCGAGTCGCTCACGGCCGCGGCCCCGCTGACCGAGGCGCGCGAGACGTGCGGTCTGTCGGCGCGCGAGGTCGAGGACTACCGCCTGCAGACCGACGCGGAGGCCCGGGCGAACATGCCCCTGCCCATGGCGTTCTCCCTGGTCTGGCGCCCCTTGATGCGCGTGCTCTCCGCACCCGCGTACGGCGCGGCGCTGTTGCGCCTGCTCCACCGCAGCGTTCACGTCGTTCCCGGGCCGGGGTGGCCCGTTCTCGCGGACGAAGCGCTCGAGGTGGTCTCCCGCGCCGTGCGTGTGACCCGGACGGACGCGGGCATGGCCCTCGAAACCCGCAGCGACGCGTTTCGCAATGGCCAGACCGTGGTCAGCGTCGAGGCGATCTTTGTGCTTCGGGGCGCCGAGACCGTCGACGAGCACGACCAACCCGTCGTGGAGCGCACCCGCGACGCCGTCGACTTCGAGGTCACGCTGCCGGACGCCGGCGCGCTCGCCTTCCTGCGCGGGCTCCCCGGGGTCTCGCTCGATGCCGAGGTCCGCGTCGGCGACACCGTACGGTGGTCTGGGGAGCGCGACGATCGGGTGGACCCGGATGGACGCGCCGCCTGGAGCGCTCGGGGTCACCTCGCGGTGGCCGGTCGGGCGGTCGGCCAGTTCGACCTTCAGGACACGTGCCCGACGGGGGCACCCGGCGGCGAGGCCCCCCTCGACGCGCTGCGCGCCGTGCTCACGACACCCGAGACGGCCGCCGCCGAGGCACCCACCCGCGCACTCGGAGACACGGCCTGGCGGCTCCCCGGGAGCATGCTCGGCTTCGCCCTCGCGAGTCGTGATCTGAATCCGATCCACACGAGCACGCTCGTGGCCCGCCTCGCCGGCCTCGACGGGGTGATCGTGCACGGCATGTACTCCGCGGGGCGGCTGCACGCGGCCCTGGTGCGGACCGCCGCGGGAGGCCACGAGGCGCGTGTGCGCCGCTTCGCCGTAGACTTCGAGGCGCCGGCCTACCCCGGGGAGTCGGCGCGCATCGAGGTCCGGCGCGTCGGCGTCTCCGGCGGTGTCCTGCGCTGTGTCGCCGAGCTGCGCGTCCGACGGGCGCTCTCGCAGGACGAGGTCGTCGTGGCGCGCGCGTCGGCCGAGGTGCTGGCGCCCCGCACGGCCTACGTCTTCCCGGGGCAGGGCATCCAGCGCAAGGGCATGGGCATGGAGGGCTACGCCCGCAGCCGGGCCGCCCGTGCCATTTGGGACCGCGCCGACGCCTACACCCGCGCGGAGTTCGGCTTCTCGATCCTGTCGATCGTGCGCGAGAACCCGGTCGCGAGTGTGATCGACGGCGAGGCGCGTTTGCACCCGCAGGGGCTGCTCAACTCCACCGAACTCACCCAGGTCGCGATGACCGTGCTCGCCCACGCGCAGGTCGCGGAGCTGCGAGAGGCCGGAGCGTTCGTGGAAGACGCCGTGGCCTGTGGGCACAGCATCGGCGAGTACAACGCCATCTCGGCGGTGACGCAGGTGCTGCCCCTCGAGGCGGTCATCGCCATCGTCTACGCCCGCGGCTGCACGATGCACCGCATGGTGCCCCGCGACGCGGCCGGCGAGAGCGGCTACCGGATGGGTGTGATCCGTCCGAACCTGGCCGGCCTCGACCACGCGGCCGCCGAGGCGCTCGTCGCCGACATCGAGCGCGAGACCGGGCAGTTCCTGGAGATCGTGAACTTCAACGTCCGGGGTCGGCAGTACTCGGTCACGGGCCAGGTCGAGGCGCTCGAGGCGCTCGAGCGTGCGCTGGCCGCTCGGGCGCGCATCCAGGGCAAGGCGCCCTATGTCGAGGTGCCCGGCATCGACGTGCCGTTCCACTCCCGGGCCTTGCGCGACGGCGTGCCGGGCTTCCGGGCGGTGCTCGACGCGCGCCTTCCGCCCGAGGTCGACGCGCAGCGGCTGGTCCATCGTTACGTGCCGAACCTCGTGGGCCGGCCCTTCGAGCTGACCCGCGATTTTGTCGAGTCGGTCGTGGCGAAGACCGGGTCGCCGGTCCTCGTCGACGCCCTCAACCAGCTCGAGACCCTGAAGCCGAACGTGCTCGCGCGCTTGCTGCTCCTCGAGCTCCTCGCGTGGCAGTTCGCGAGCCCCGTGCGGTGGATCGACTCGCAGGAGGTCCTCGAGGCGCCTGCCGCCGAGGGGGGCCTCGGGGTGGAGCGCGTCATCGAGGTGGGCGTCGGCTACCAGCCGACCCTCGTGGGCATGGCGAAGCAAAGCCTCGGCGCGCAGGTCCAGGTGCTCCACGTCGAGGTGGATCGTGAGCGGGTCTTTGCGCAAGACGCCGACGCGGACGTCGCGGGGCTCGCGGAGGCCGCCGAGGTCGCACCGCAGCGTGTCGAGGTCGCGCCCGTCGTGGCCATCGCCGCGCCCGTCCCCAGCGGCGCGCCCAGCGTTTCGGCGGCGCCCGTGCAGGACCGCGCCTTCGGCCCCGCGGACGCGGCGCGCGTGGTCCTGGCGTGGCAGGCGCGGGTTCGCCCCGAGCAGCTTCGCGCCGAGGCCGACCGCGACGAGACCATCGACGAGCTCTTCGGCGGCGTGTCCTCGCGCCGCAACCAGGTGCTGCTCGACCTGGGCGCGGAGCTTGGCACCGGGGCGGTGGACGGCGCGCACGAGCGTCCGCTCTCGACCCTGCTGCCCGAGCTCGCCAAACGCGCGACCGTGTTCAGCGGACCGGGTCGCTACTTGCGGGTGCACACCGACGAAGCCTTCAAGCGAGTCTTCGGGCGCGCCGGTCTGAGCCGCGGCGACCTCCAGACGCGTCTCGAGGGCACCTATGGCCTGGGACCGGGCCTGCGTGACCACTTTTCGGTCTCGCTCGCGCTGGAGTCCCGAGACGGCGCCTCGACCCGGGGCGGGGCGCTCGGCGGCCTCGCGGGCAAGGTCGCGACACGGGCCGCCGAGGTCGAAGCGCTGCTGGACGAGCACGTCGGCGCGCTCGGGCAGCGCCTCGGGCTCACCCTGGGGCGCCGCGTGGAGCACGCCGCCTCGAGCGCCGTGGACAGCGCGGCGCTGAACGCGCTCGAGGCCCGGATTTTTGGACCGCAGGGGGCCCTGACCGGGCTGTCGCTCGACCTCGCGGAGCGTCTCCGCGCGCTGGCCGACGCCCCTGTGGCCGACCGGGTCGTCGACCCGCGCGACGAGCTCGCCACCCGCTTCGAAGGGCTCGTCGCCGAGCTCGGCCCCGAGTGGGAGGCGGCGACCCGCGGCGCCTTCGACGCACGCAAACACGTGGTCTTCGCCGCGGCCTGGGCCAGCGCACAACGCGACGTCGCGCGCCTCGCGCTCCTCGATGCCGACGCCCTCGACGTGACCCTCGAGGCCGAGGTCGACCGGCTCGCCCCATGGACCGCCGATGCCCGAGTACGCGACACCGCACGGTGGTATGCCGCCCGCGCTCGAGCCGCCGGCAAACCGCGTGTCGCCGACGCGCTGGACCGCCTCGCCGTAGAACGCGCGCCCACGGGGCTCGACGTGCCGGCTCTGCGCCCGACGTGTTCCGTCGGCGTCGACGGCACGCTGGACGTGCGCGAGGTGCCCCGAGACACACCGGCGCCGCCGACCCCCTACGTCGATTTCGCCGGGCGCACGATCCTGGTCACGGGGGCCAGCCCGGGCTCCATCGCGCTCGAGGCGGTGCGTCACTTGCTGCGGGGCGGGGCGCGGGTCTACGTGACGACCTCGACCTACTCGGCGGCGCGGCTGCGCACGTATCGCGAGGTCTACGAGGCCGCCGCGGGGCCAGGGGCGGAGCTGCACGTGGTGCCGTTCAACCAGGCGTCCCTGCGCGACGTCGACGCCCTCGTGGACTGGCTCGCCGCCGAAGTCACCGAACCTACGGGCGGTGGGGTGCGCGTGCTCAAGCGGCCGGACCACATCGACGTCGTCTTGCCCTTCGCCGCGATGAAGGACGGCGGCACCGTCGACACCCTCGACACCCACTCGGACGTCGCGTTGAGGGCGAATCTCGTGGCCGTCGAGCGCCTCGTCGCGCGTTTCGCGCGGCTCGCGCGGACCCGCGGCGTGGGCCATCGCCCAACCCACGTGGTGCTGCCGCTCTCGCCCAACGTCGGCGGCTTCGGCGGCGACGGCACCTACGCGGAGTCGAAGACCGGCCTGGAGGCCCTGCTCCGCAAACACACGAGCGAGCACGAGGCGTGGGGCCACGCGCTCACGCTGGCCGCGGCGCGCATCGGGTGGGTCCGGGGCACGGGGCTGATGGACCAGAACGACGCCCTCGCCGCCGGGCTCGAGGCCGAGGCCGGCGTCCGCACGTCGTCGGCCGCCGAGATGGGCGCGCGCATCGCCGCGCTCTGCACCGACGAGGTGCGCCGACAGGCGCGCACGGCACCCGTCCTCGCCGACCTCACGGACGGCCTCGCCGACGTGGCCGCGGTCAAGCCCGTGATCGACGCCGTGCGCGCGCGGCTGGAGTCACAGGTGCGCGAGCGCAAGCGCCAGCACGCCCTCGCTTCGGCCTTTGACGCCCGCACGCGCCCACGCCCCCCCGTCGCCCGGGTGGAGCCGCTCGTCTCACTCGACACGCCGCCCGTCGTCGCCGCGCAGACGCCGCAGGCGTTCCCCCGGCCGAGCGGCGCCACCCTCGAGGACACGGTCGTCGTCGTCGGCTACGGCGAGCTCGGACCCTACGGTGGCGCGCGGACGCGCTTCGAGTACGAGGCCGACGGCGCGCTCTCGCCCGCCGGTGTGCTCGAGCTCGCGTGGACGACGGGGCTCGTCCACTGGGACGACAGCGGTCGCGGCACCTGGGTCGACACCGAGACCAAAGCCCCCGTGGCCGAGGCGGACCTCGTCGCACGCTACGGCGAAGCGGTGATGAAGCGCGTGGGGATCCGGGTCATCGAACCCGCCGTCGCCGGCTTCGACCCCGAGGGGCTCACGACCTATACGACCGTGCTCCTCGACCGCGACTTCAGCTTCGAGGTCACGTCCGAGGCCGAGGCGCGGTCCTTTGAAGCCGCGGATCCGAAACACACGCGCGTGGGCGTGGCGCCCAACGGCGAGGGCTGGCGAGTGACCCGCACCGCGGGCGCCGAGCTCCGGCTGCCGCGCCGGATGCGCCTCTCGCGCAACGTCGCGGGGCAGATCCCCACCGGCTTCGACCCGGTCCGCGCCGGTGTGCCCGCCGACCTGGCCGAGTCGGTGGATCGGCTCACGCTCTTCAACCTCGTCGCCACCGCCGACGCCTTCTTGTCGGCCGGCCTCACCCCGGAGGAGCTGCTCCGCTGGGTGCACCCGGCCCGTGTCGGCAACGCCCAGGGCGCCGGCATCGGCGGCATGCGGAGCCTGCGTCGGCTCTATGTGGACGTCGTCCTCGACCGCGAGCGCCAGACGGACGCCCTGCAAGAGACCTTGATCAACGTGCTCGCGGGCTACGTCGTGCAGAGCTACGTGGGCAGCTACGGGCCCATGGTGCACCCCGTCGCGGCGTGCGCCACCGCCGCGGTCTCCCTCGAGGTCGGTGCCGACCTCATCCGGGGCGGCAAGGCCGACTTCGTCGTGGCCGGCGGCTACGACGACCTGGGGGCCGAGGGTGCCCAGGGCTTCTCGGACATGAACGCCACCGCCGACACCGACGAGATGCGCGGCATGGGCCTGGAGCCCGGACAGATGTCCCGCGCCAACGACCTGCGGCGTCGCGGCTTCGTCGAGGCGCAGGGCGGGGGCACGCTGCTGCTCGCGCGGGCCGACGTGGCCGCCAAGATGGGCCTGCCGGTACTCGCGGTCCTGGCCTACGCGGGCTCCTTCTCCGACGGGGTGCAGCGTTCGGTCCCCGCGCCGGGCCTGGGTGTGGTGGCCGCGGGCATGGGGGGGACGACGTCGCCCCTCGGCACCGCGCTCGCGCGCCACGGCCTCACCGCCGACGACGTCGCGGTCGTCTACAAACACGACACCTCGACCGCCGCGAACGATCCCAACGAGAACCGCGTGCACGAGACCCTGCAGCGTGTGCTCGGCCGCACGCTCGGCAACCCGCTCTGGGTCGTCTCGCAGAAGACCCTCACGGGCCACTCCAAGGGTGGCGCCGCCGCCTGGCAGGCCATCGGCCTGTGCCAGACGCTCGCCTCGGGGCGCATCCCCGGCAATCGAAACCTGGACTGCGTCGACCCGTACATGCGGTCCTTCGAGCACCTGGGCTTCACGAACCGCACGCTGCCCCTGGGGCGGCTCCACGCGCTGCGCGCTGGCCTGCTCACGAGCCTCGGCTTCGGCCATGTGGGCGGGATTGCGCTCTTGCTCCACACGGCGGCCTTCGAGGCCCTGCTGACACCCGAGGCCCTCGCGGTCTATCGGGCGGCGCGGACCGCCCGCGAGGCCACTCGAGACCACGTGTGGTACGACATCCTGCGGGGGCGCCGTGCGCTCTTCGAACGCCGCGGTCACCGACGCTTCCACGCCGCCGACGGCTCCACCGCCCAGACGCACGAGGAGCTCGAGATGCTGCTCTCCGCCGACGCGCGGCTCGATCCCACGGGCGCGAGATTCATGCGTCCCCGCGCCGAGGACCGGTCGTGATCCTGGGCCTCGGCCTCGACCTGGTCGCGGTGCCCGGCTTTCGCGCCCAGCTCGCCGACCCCGCCACGACGTTTCGTGAGGGGACCTTCACGGCGCGAGAGCGGGCCGACGCCGAGCGCCGCGCCTCGGGGGATCCGAGCCTGCATCTGGCGGTGCGGTTCGCCGCGAAAGAGGCGTTCCTCAAGGCCTGGTCGAGCGCGGCGTTCGGTCGCGCCCCGACGTTGCCCCACGTGGACTTGCGCGAAATCGAGATCGTCTCCGACCCCTACGGGCGACCCGCGCTCGTGCTGCACGGCGCCGTGGCGGCCGGGGTCGCCGCGCACGGCGAGGTGCGGCTCCACGTCTCGCTGACCCACGATGAGCCGACCTGCGGCGCCGTGGTCGTCTTGGAGAGCCTCCGATGAGCCCGACCCCTCGGCACTTCAAGCGCGTCGCCGTCCTCAACCGCGGCGAGCCGCTCCTTCGTTTCTTGCGGACGTTCCGTGAGTACACCGCCGAGCGGGGTTTCCCCGCCGAGGTCGTCGCCGTCGTCACCGACGCGGACCGCTACGCCCCGCTGGCCCGGCGCTGCGACGCCGTGATCCAGCTCGGCCCCGCGCTTCGCCCCACGCCCGACGGCGGGACCGTGAGCGCCTACTGCGACAAGGGCCATGTGGTGCCTGCGCTCCTCGCCGCCGGCGTCGACGCCGTTTGGCCGGGGTGGGGTTTCGCGTCCGAGGACCCGACCATGGTCGACGCCCTCGCGGACGCGGGCATCACGTTCATCGGACCGTCCGCCGAGGCGATGCGCCGCCTCGGCGACAAGTGGCAGAGCAAGCTGCTCGCGCGCCGTTGCGAGGTGCCCCTGGCGCCCTTTGCCGCCCTCGACGACCACGACGACGCGGCCACGCTCAGGGCCGCGGAGGGCATCGGCTACCCGTTGATGGTGAAGGCCTCCGCGGGGGGCGGCGGGCGCGGCATTCGTCGCGTCGACCGACCCGAGGCGCTCCTCGACGCCGCCGCCTCCGCGCGGGCCGAGGCGCGCAAGGCCTTCGGCGACGGCACGCTCTTCCTCGAAGCCTGCGTGACCGAGGCGCGGCACATCGAGGTCCAGTTCGCCGCCGATGCCTTCGGGCGCGCCGTGGCGCTGGGCCTGCGCGACTGCTCGGTGCAACGGCGGCACCAGAAGATCATCGAAGAGGCGCCCCCGCCGACCCTGCCCGCCGCCCTCGCCGAGACACTCCGCCAGGGCACCGTGCGGATCGCCGAGGCCGCGGGCTACCAGGGCGTCGGCACCGCCGAGTTCCTGTATCGGGCGTCCACGGGGCAGTTGACGTTCCTCGAGGTCAACGCGCGCCTGCAGGTCGAGCACACGATCACGGAGCTGCTCACCGGCCTCGACCTCGTCGCGCTCCAGCTCGACCTCGCGCGGAACCTCCCGCTCCCTGAGACCCTACGGACGCCGCCCTTGGAGCGCGGTCACGCCCTCGAGGTCCGCCTCTGCGCCGAGGACCCCGAGCGGGGCTTCGCGCCCGCCCCGGGCACCGTGCGTCTCTTCCGACCGCCCGCGGGCCCGGGCATCCGTGTGGACGGCGCGCTCGTCGAAGGTCAAACGATCCCCGCCGTCTTCGACTCGATGATCGCCAAGATCATGGCGTGGGCGCCGACCCGCCCCCAGGCGTTGGCGCGCCTGCGCAGAGCCTTGTC
The DNA here is from genome assembly GCA_049318805.1 of Bradymonadia bacterium. GTDB lineage: Bacteria > Myxococcota_A > Bradymonadia > UBA7976 > UBA1532 > CANLBD01. The sequence continues at coordinate 19,162 of JBMOFP010000024.1, read as the reverse complement.
GGAGCTCGAGGTCGTGGTCGAGGGCGGCTCCACGAACAAGGCGTTCCTGTCGACCCTGCTCGACCACCCGGAGGTCATCGCCGCCACGGCCACGACGCAGTGGCTCGACGTCGCCGTCGCGACCGGCGAGGTCCGCGCGGTCTCCCACGCCGACGAAGCGCTCCTCGCCGCCGCGGCGCTGGAGTACCGCCGTGTGCGCAACGCCGTGGTCGAGCGGTTCTTCGCCGATGCGGGTGAGGGCGCGGCCCGCACGCTGCCCGCCCCGGAGGCCGTCTCCGTCGAGTTTCGCCTGCGATCGCGTCGCGTGCGCCTGCAGGTGATGGAGGTCGGCCACGACCACTACGTCGTCGGCCAACCCGGCGCGTGGCACGCCCTCTCGTTCCAGAGCCACCACGACCACGCCGCGACCATGCGATACGCGGACCGGCGCCACGCGCTGCTCTTCGCGTTCGCGGGCAACGCCATCGCGGTCGAGGTCGACGGCACGCTGCACACCGTCGAGCGGGTCGCGGGCGGACAGCTCCGCGCGCCCATGCCCGCCACCGTGGTGCGGGTCCTCGCTCAGGAAGGGCAGGCCATCGAGGCGGGCGCGACGCTCGTGGTGCTCGAGGCCATGAAGATGGAGATGGCGATCACGGCGCCGACCGCGGGTCGTGTGGAGCGGGTCGCGTGCCGAGCGCAGGAGCAGGTCGCTCAGGGCCAACTCCTGCTCTCGCTCGCCGCGACCGAGACTGCGCAGACCGAGACGCCCGACACCTGGGCGGCCCCCGGGCCTTCACCGCTGTCGAGCCTCTCGGCGCAGGGGCGCGACGCCGCGACCTACGTGGATGCGCTCCCCGACGCCGAGGCGCTCGAGGCCGTGCGGGCGCTGTGCCTCGCCGTGAGCAGCGTCTTCGCGGGGTACGACGTCTCGCCCGACCACCTCGCGGCTCTCGAGGCCGTACTCGAGACCGACCTCGTCGCCGCGGCGCACCCGGAGCGCTGGCGGCCCCTGGCCGAGACCGTGGTCAGCTTCGCCGACGTGGCGACGGTCTTCGACCGCGAGACCACCGAGACCGAGGCCGAGTTCGGCGCGTTGTGTCGGTGGGTCCAGCGGGGCGGGGCGGGGGATGAGCCCACGGTCTCCGAGGCGCTCGCCCGCGCGCTCCGAAGTTACCGCGTGGCGCAACCGGCGGCCGATGCCCGCACCCGGCGCGCGCTGACGCGCCTCGCGACGGCGCGCAGCCACGCCGAGGCCGCGCATCGCCTCGCCGCGCGGCTCCTGGGTCGGATGATCGACCTCAGCCGGGCGGGGGTCGAGGTCGCGACCGCGCCCGGCCTCGTGGACGCCCTGTCGCGCATCGCCGAGACGGCGCAGCCGCGGTACCGGTTCGTCGAGGACGCAGCCCGGCAGGCGCTCTGGGTGGTCGTCGAGCAGGCGCGTTTCGAGGCGAGCCAGGCGGCGGTCTCGGCGCAGCTCGAGGCCATGCTCGAGAGCGGGGACTTGACGGACGTCACGCAGATCCGCGCGCCGCTCCTCCGCACGCTCGTAGAGCGCGCGGGCCACGCGGCGCGCACGACCCTGCCCGCGCTCGCCGTCGCCCTGGTGCGCCGACTCGACCTGAATCCGCACCTCGTCGTGGGTGAGGTCGAGCAGGGCGAGTCCACGACGACCGTTCACCTGGGGTCCGACCGCGCCATGGCGGTCCTCTTCGATCGCGCCGCGCACCCGACGGCCCTCGCCGCCCACGCCGTCTCGACGCACGCGGCGCGCGTCGAGATCGTCGTCGTGGGCGAACGCGGCGCCGAGTTCGAGGGCGCGCTGACCCAGGCGATCGAAGGGCACTCCACCCCCAGCGGCGTCCTCACCTTCACCTGGCGCGACGCGCGCAAGCGCTTGCACCACGCGACCTTCGAGCCCGACGCCGAAGGCCGCCTCGCGCCCGTCACGACGCTCGCGGGCGTGCACCCGGCCGTGGCCCGTCGCCTCGAGTGGCACCGCCTCAGCGAGTTCATCCTCAGCCCCTTGCCGGAGCTCGAGGTGCCCGAGGGCGTCGTCGTCGTCGCCGCTCGTGGCCGCGCGAACCCGCGCGACGAGCGCCTGATGGTCTTCGCCGAGGTGCACGACGTGCCCGAACCGCGAGACCCGCGCACCGGAGCCGACCGGGGGGCGTGGCGCGCCTTCGACCACGCGTTCTTCCAGGCGGTGAACGTGCTGCGCGAGGCGCGGCGTGAGGGCCGCAACCGCTGGGTTTGGAACCGTCTGACCCTGGTCGTTCGCCCGGTGATCGACGTGCGCCCCGCCGACGTTTCGCGGGTCGCGCTTCGGCTCCGTGGCCCGACGCGCGGCTCCGGGCTCGAGAAGGTCGTGATCCGCGCGCGGCTGCGCGACGACGCGGCGCCGGACGGCCACCGCAGTACGACCTTCGTCGTGCGCACACCGTCGGCCGGGCGGCTCGAGGTGCGGGAGCACGGGCCGTCCGACAAGCCCGTGCACGCGCTCACGGCCTACGAGCAGCGCCTGGTCGTTTCCCGCCGCATGGCCGCGGTCTACCCCTACGAGCTCGTGCGCATGCTGGTGGGCAACTCCGCCGCCGCGCAGCCTCCGCACCCCGACATGGCCTCGGGTCGGTTCGAGGAGCTCGACCTCGTGGGCGAGGCCAACGACCTCACCCTCGCGCCGGTCAGTCGCGCGCCGGGTGAGAACACCGCGGGCCTCGTCGTCGGGCGCATGACCCACTTCACCGCGACCCACCCCGAGGGCATGACCCGGGTCTTTCTCGCCTCGGACCCGACCCGGGCCATGGGCGCGCTCTCGGAGCCGGAGTGCCGGCGGATCGTGGCCGCCCTCGACCTCGCCGAGCGCGAAGGGCTCCCGGTGGAGTGGTGTGCGCTCTCGGCGGGCGCGCGCATCGCCATGGACAGCGGCACCGAGAACCTGGACTGGACCGCGCGGGTCCTCCGGCGACTCATCGAGTTCACCGAGGCCGGCGGGGTCGTCCACATCATCGTCACCGGCGTGAACGTGGGCGCGCAGTCCTACTGGAACGCCGAAGCGACGATGCTGATGCACACACGCGGTCTGCTCATCATGACGAGCGAAGGCTCGATGGTGCTCACCGGCAAGAAGGCCCTCGAGGCCTCCGGCGGGGTCGCCGCCGAGGACGAGCGCGGCATCGGCGGCTTCACCCGCATCATGGGACCCAACGGCCAGGCCCAGTACGGCGTGCCCGACGTCGCCGCGGCCTACGCGCTCCTCTTCGAACACTATCGATCGACCTACGTACGGGCGGGGGAGCGCACCCCGCGACGCGACCCCCAGGCGGCCACGGACCCCCCGGACCGTGACCTGACGCAGTCGCCCTACGCCGGCCCGGCGGAGCACGGCTTCCAGCGCATCGGCGACCTCTTCAGCGACACCACCAACCCGGGGCGCAAGCGGCCGTTCGCCATCCGCGAGGTCATGCGCGCCGTCGTCGACCACGGTCGGCACCTCGAGCGTTGGCGCGCGCTGCGCGACGCCGAAACTGCGGTCGTCTGGGACGCGCACCTCGGCGGACACGCGGTCTGTGCCATCGGCTTCGAGTCCCAACCGATGCCGCGCACGGGCCTCGTGCCCATCGATGGTCCGGACACGTTTACGGGCGGCACGCTCTTCCCGCAGAGCAGCAAGAAGGTCGCCCGCGCCCTCAATGCGGCGAGCGGCGTGAAGCCCGTCGTCGTGCTCGCGAACCTGTCGGGTTTCGACGGCAGCCCCGAGTCGATGCGCCTCCTGCAGCTCGAATACGGCGCCGAGATCGGGCGCGCCGTGGTGCGCTTCCAGGGTCCGCTGGTCTTCGTCGTCGTCGGCCGCTACCACGGCGGCGCGTACGTCGTCTTCTCCAAGGCCTTGAACCCACGCCTCACGAGCCTCGCGCTCACGGGCACCTACGCGTCCGTGATCGGCGGGGGACCCGCGGCGACCGTGGTCTTCCCGCGCGAGGTCGCCGCGCGTGTCGAGGCCGATCCGCGGGTGGTCACGGCACGCAAGCTCGAGAGCGCCGCGCGTCCCGAGGAGCGACTGCGCCTCGTCGACGCGCTCGAGGCCCTGCGACGCGAGGTGACGCTCGAGAAGCAAGGGGAGCTGGCTCGGGAGTTCGACGCGATCCACTCCGTCGAGCGCGCCGTGCGGGTCGGCTCTCTCGATGCGGTCATCTCGCCGGAGCGCCTCCGACCGGCCGTGATCGAAATCCTCGACCGCGAGGCCGCGAAGGGGTGAAGTGGCCCGAACGGTAAGGGGGCCACGCATGTTCGCGAAGTTCGTCTACTGGACCGGGGCGCTCGACTTCCTGGTGGGCGCGGGCACGATGGGGGCGGCGCTCTACAACGCGTTCAACGCCCCCGTGCCCGGGCAGTTCACCGCCCTGATGACCCTCGGCATGTTCCTCTGGCTCGCCGCGGCGCTGCTGATGTGGGCCTCGCGGGACGTGGCCGCGCGCGCGCCGGTCATCGTTTGGCAGGGGATCGTACGGCTCACCGCGTGTATCTCCATCCTCTACGCCGTGCCCAATGGCCTCGCTCAGTCTCCTTACGAGTACGCCGTCGTCCCTTTCGACGGCACGATCGGGCTCGTGTACATCGTCGGCACGCTGCGCATCACCGGGCGCTCCTTCGCGAGCGTGCTGGCCTTCAAGGAGTGACGCGATGGGCTCGACCGAAGCCGAATGGAACGTTCTGGGCCATGGGCCCATCGAGACCCTCGCGGAGAACCTGTGGTGGGTCTCGGGCGACCTGCCGGGCATGTCCCTCAAGCGCAACATGACCGTCGTTCGGTTGCCCGACGGGCAGCTCGTGATTCACAACGGCATCGCGCTGAACCCCGAGGGCATGGAGCGCCTCGAGCGCTGGGGGACACCCTCGGTGCTCCTGGTCCCCAACGGCATGCATCGACTCGACGCCCCGGCCTACAAGCGTCGCTACCCCGCGCTGCGTGTGCTTGCGCCCGTAGGGTCGCGGAAGAAGGTCGAGCAGCGCGTCGCGGTGGACGGCACCTACGACGACCTGCCGGCGAACGACACCGTCACACTCCAGACCCTCGCGGGCACGAAGCGCCTCGAGGGGGCCATGGTCGTGCGCTCCGCGGACGGCGTGACGGTCGTGTTCAACGACATCGTCTTCAACATGGACAAAAAGACGGACTTCCTCGGGTGGGCCTTCACCACGGTGATGGGCTCGGCGCCGGGGCCGCGCATGTCGCGGCTGGCGAAGCTGCTGCTCGTCGGCGACAAGGCGGTCCTTCGAGGCGAGCTGCAGGGGCTCGCCGACCTGCCCGGCCTCACACGCCTCATCGTCGCCCACGAGAAGGTCGCCCACGGGGCCGACGCGCGGGCCGCCCTCGTCTCGGCACTGGGATACCTCTAGAACCTCACAGGGGCGTCTCCGGCCGCTCGAAACCCGCGCCATCGGCCTGCGCTGGTGGTAGGGTCCGCGCCCAATGAGACACCTGATCTTCACGCTCCTGGCGGTCTTTGCACCGTCTCCTGCGGCCCTCGCCGGCGCCTTCCCTTATGCGGCGGAGTCCGTCACGCTCGAGAACGGACTCCGCGTCGTGCTCGTGCCCATGGATTCACCCGGGCTCGTGGCCTACTACACGGCCGTCCGGGTCGGCTCGCGCAACGAGGTCGAGGCCGGCCACACGGGCTTCGCGCACTTCTTCGAACACATGATGTTCCGCGGCACGAAGAAGTACCCGCAGTTCGACAGCCGTATGGCCGAGCTCGGCTGGCACAACAACGCGTTCACCTCCGACGACCAGACCGTCTACACGGACTTCGGCCCGTCCGATGGCCTCGCCGCCGTCATCGAGCTCGAGGCGGACCGCTTCCAGAACCTCGACTACCCGGAGCCCGCGTTCCGCACCGAGGCCCTCGCGGTCCTGGGCGAATACAACAAGAGCGCGTCGCAGCCGTGGATGAAGCTCGAGGAGACGCTGAACGCCACGGCGTTCACGAAACACACCTACCGGCACACGACCATGGGCTTCCTCGAGGACATCAAGGCGATGCCCGAGAAGTACGCGTATTCAAAGAAGTTTCACCAGCGCTTCTACCGGCCCGACAACTGCGTCGTTTTTGTCGCGGGGGACTTCGGCCCGGGCGGGCGCGAGGGTGTGCTCGCCGAGATCCGCAAACACTACGGTCCCTGGAAGGGCAAGGCGGACCTGCCGAAGATCCCTGTGGAGCCCGCCCAGAAAGGCGAGCGCCGCGCGACGGTGAAGTGGACGCAAGAGACGCTGCCGCGCGTACTCATCGGCTACAAGACCCCGGCCGCGGGGGACTGGAAGGCCAGCGCCGCGCAGGACGTGGTCTACGCGTACCTGCTGGGCGAAACGGGCACGCTCCACCGCACGCTGGTGCTCGAGCAGCAGATCGCCGAGCCGTTCATGGCCTGGTCCGGACCGCACCGGGACCCCGCGCTCTGGTCGTTCGTCGCCACCGGCAAGTCCGCCGACGCGCTGCCGAAGGTCGAGGCCGCTCTCGACGCCGCCGTGGCCGATCTGCAGGCCGGCAAGGTCGACACCGCCCAGCTCGAACGCATCAAGTCGAACCGCAAGTACGGTCTGATCCTTGGCCTCGAAGACCCCGAGAAGGTCGCCGAGACCCTCGCGTGGAACGTCTCGATCACGGGCGAGCTCGACAGCATCGACCGTTACATGGACGCCCTGACGACGCTCTCCGTAGAGGACGTCTCCGCGTTCGCCAAGCAGTACCTCGTCAAGGACGGTCGCACCGTCGTGACCCTGGAAGTCGAGGTGAAGCCGTGAGCCACCGCATCGCCCTGACCGTCCTCTCCCTGGGCGCCCTGGCCCTGACCGCGTGCGGCGCTTCGCCCACCGCGCCGACCCGCACGCCGGTCACCAAGGCCCCGGCCGCCGCGCCCGCGTTGCCCTCGGCCGGCGCCGTCGAGCCCGCCATCGTGACCTTGCCGCCGGGCAAGAGCCCCGTCGTGGCGATTCGCCTGCTGTTTCGCGCCGGCGCCACGGACGATCCCGCGGAGCACCTCGGCATCACGGCGCTCGCCGCGACGCTGATGGCCGAGGGCGGCACCCAGTCCCTCACGAACGTCGCGCTCAAAGAGAAGCTGTACCCGTGGGCGGCCAGCATCAGCGTCCAGGTCGACGCGGACGTGACCGTCTTCAGCGCCACCGTGCACAAGGACCACGTCAGCGCCTTCGTGCCCGTCCTGACCGAGGTCCTCACCCAGCCCCGTTGGGCGGTCGAGGAGTTCGAGCGGTTGCGGCGGGACGCCATCGACGACCTCGAGAAGCGCCTGCGCACCAGTGACGACGAGGCCCTCGGCAAGTCGGCGCTCGCGAGCCTGCTCTACGGGGACCACCCCTACGCGCGGTACGACCGCGGCAGCGTCGCCGGCTTGAAGTCCTTGACCGTGGACGCCGTGAAGGCCCATGCGGCGCGCGTCTTCACCAAGGCGCGACTCACCATCGGCGTCGCCGGCGGGTGGCCCGCGGACCTGCCCATGAGCCTGCAAGACGCGCTCGCCGCGCTCCCGGACGGCACACCCCAGCCCGAGTTGCCGCCCGTGCCGGCGGCCTCGGCGACCCGGGTGCTCATCGTCGAGAAGGATGCGCCCGCCGTCGCGATGTCCCTCGGCGCGACCGTGGCCTTCGACCGGCGCGACCCGGACTTCTTCGCGCTCATGGTCGGCCTGTCGGCCTTCGGCGAGCACCGGCAGTTCCACGGGCGCCTGATGCAGCGCATGCGCGAGGAGCGGGGTCTCAACTACGGCGACTACGCCTACGGGGAGCACTTCGTGCAGGCCGGCTGGTCCACCTTCCCCGAGGTCAACGTGCCGCGACGAGCCCAGTACTTCTCGATCTGGGTGCGTCCCGTGCAGCCGACCGACGCGCGCTTCGCGCTGCGCCTCGCGCTCCACGAGTACGACAAGCTGCTGAAGGACGGCCTCACTCCCGCCGAGGTGGAGCGCGCCGGGCGCTTCCTCGCGGGCTACACGCGCCTTTGGGAGAAGAACGCGCAGCGTCGACTCGGCATCGGGCTGGACGACGCGTGGTACGGCACCCCGGACCGGCTGACGCGCTTTCGGGCGGCCTTGCCGACCCTGACCGCCGACGTCGTGAACGCCGCGCTGCGCAAACACTTGCCGCCGGTCGAAGGCCTACGCATCGCGCTGGTCTCCAAAGACGCCGCCGCGCTCCGAGACGCCCTCGTCGAGAGCGCGCCCTCGCCGAAGACCTACAACAGCGAGAAGCCGAAGGCTCTCGTCGACGAAGACGCTGTGCTGTCGCAGCGGCCCTTCGGCCTCAAGGCCGAGCAGATTCGCATCGTGCCCGTCGGCTCGATGTTCTGAAAAATCACACGCTTGACGTCGGCGGTGAAGCCTCCGTATTGGGTGCGCCGCTGAACCCTGCGGAGACATACATGCAACGACTCAGTGAACGCGCTTTGGTCGCCTCGGTGGCGGTCCTCGGCGCCCTCGGGTGTGACGAAACGCCCCTCGAGGACGCGTACTACGGGCGCCTGGTCTACGACGTCTTTCCCGACACGGCGCGTGGGGCCTCCCTGGACCCATCGGACCCGAACGCGCCCCGCGCCTTCAACCTCACGACCGCGTTCGCGGACGGGAACCGCTACGAGTACCTGGACCTCGGCGAGGTCAACCCGCTCGTGCCGAAGGTCTATCTCTTCGAGCGCGACGGTCGGCCTGTCCCCGGTCAGTACCCCGTCATCGACGTCGCCCCCGACAAGGCGGAATACAGCCCGTTCTGGCAGGTCGTGAAGGTCGAGGTCGACGCGGACTATCGCCCCAACGACGCCAAGTCTCTCGCCGCCATCGAGCGCAACGGCTGGGTCGTGCGCGAGCAGCCCTACGCAATCTTCTGCGCGGTCGTGAACCCAGACGCGTACTGGCTGACGACGGACCCCGAGCTGCCCCCGCTCGGCATCTTCTACGGGACCGACGAGCCCGTGCCGAACCTTCTCTTCGACCCGGAGCTCGAGAACGACGACCTCGCGCAGCGGCCCGTGCTCGGCGACAACGACGCGGAGGACTACGAAAACGCCCTCGCGCAGGTCTTCGGCGAGTTCCCCGTCATCGAGCTTCAGCCGGTGTGGCACAAGCGCCTGCTGGGCTTCTGCTACGGCGGAGACGACGCCGAGAAGCGCAACCGCCAGCACCGTCTGGTCGACTACGAGGACCCGGTTTCGAAATCGAAGGTCAAGCTCCTCGACAGCGGCCCCGAAGCGAACCTCGGTCGACGCTACGACCAGGTCCAGCTCCTCGACCCCGAGACCGGCGAGACCGCGTCCTGGGGGAACGAGCCGGTCTTCAGCAGCGGGCCGTCCGATCGGGACTACACCGCCGCCCGGGTGCTCTTCGAGGTTGTCACCGAGACCGGCGATCCGCTCGTCTCCGAGGCCGAGATCGACGTGAACGCGGTCACGGAGCTCGGCGTCGTGGTCGCCCAGCCCATCCTGCGTCGGGTGCCGCCTCCGCCCGAGTCCGCGCCTGAAGGCGAGGTGACCGAATGAAGCGCGCACTCTCTGCCTTCGCGGCACTCTCTTCGGTTCTTCTGTGGGCGGTCCTCGCCACGGCCCAGCCCTACGGCCGCATCGCCGGCACCGCCGAAGACGTCAACGGCGGCCCGGTGCCCGGCGTGAAGGTCACGCTCTCGAGCCGCGCCCTGATCGGGGGCGACCGCTCGCTCCTCACGGACGCCGGCGGCCAGTTCCAGTTCGTGAACCTTCCGGTGGGCGAGTACGCCGTGCGCGGCGAGGCGCGGGGCTTCCGCACCCAGGTCCAAACCGGCCTGCGGGTGGCGCTCGGCGAGACCACCGACGTCGTCTTCCTCATGGAGACCGACGCCGAGGAGCAGGTCGTCGAGGTCCGCGCCGAGCGACCGCTCATCGACATGCGCAAGACCCACGTCGGCACCAGCCTCACACGCGAGTTCCTCGAGGACGTGCCCAGCGCGCGCGACTACCAGGGCACGGCGCAGTTCCTGCCCGGCGTCTCGGGGGGCGGCAACCCCAACATCCACGGCGGGTCCGAGTACTCGAACCAGTACTACGTGGACGGCATCAACACGACAGACCCGAACACCAACACGTTCAGCCTGAACTTCAACTTCGACGCCATCGAGGAGGTCGAGGTCATCACGGCGGGTTTGAGCCCGGAGTACGGCAACACCTCGGGCGGGGTGATCAACCTCGTCACGAAGAGCGGCTCCAACGAGTTCGAGCTCGACTCGAGCTTCTACGTCCGCAACGACGCGTTGACCATGAACGACCTGGACGGCACGCCGCGAGACTTCTCGAGCTACCAGGGCAACCTCAACGTGGGCGGTCCGATCTTGAAAGACCACCTCTGGTACTACGTCTCGGCGGAGTACAACCGCTCGACGAGCCAGCTCTCGGATGCTTCGCCCGTGCCCGCCCTGGCCGGCGTGCGCCACGCACCGCGGGAGTACGAGTCCCTCTACTGGCTGGCGAAGCTGACCTTCGCGCCCGACGCGCAGAACAAGTTCACCCTACTGCTGCAAAGCGATCCGACGACGATCTCCAACTCGCTCCAGGACCCCACGGTCGCCAACGAGGCCGAAGAGCACCAGGACCAGGGCGGCATCCTCGCGAGTCTCCGGTGGGACGGGATCTTCGACCCCATCGTCGCGAAGCTCCAGGGCGCCTACAAGCTGAGCATACTCGACATCTTCCCGGAGCGCCGCGCGACGAGCAGCTCGCCCTTCAAGGTGCCGGGCGTTTTCGGCTTCGGCCGCCTCAGCGACAAGAACGACTTCGGCGTGGTTCGCGGGTGTGTCCCGGCCGAAGCGCGCGCCGACGGTTTGAGCGGTGAGAACTGCACGCAGAACATCTTCGACGACCCGCAGTTCGGTCAGGGCTCGACCTTCGACCTCGACACCGGCGCGACCACCGGCGGCAGCGGCACGGACGTGTACATCGAGCGCACGCGCATCGAGATCAACCCCGCGATCTCGTACTTCCTGAAGGGCAAAGGCGGGGACCACGAGTTCAAGCTCGGATCCGACATCTCGCTGCTCAACGACTCGGAGCGCAGCAGCTACCCCGGCGGCGCCTCGATCTTCGTCGCGGCCGACACCGACGGGGACGGCGAGGCCGAGATTCTGCGCGCCCGCGCGGCGTCGACCGACGACAACGACTTCACGGCGAAGAACTCCGCGCGGGTCATCGCCGTGTACGCGCTCGACAACTGGAACATCGCGGACCGCGTCCAACTTCAACCGGGCGTGCGTGTCGAGAAGTCCAGCTACGACTTCTACGAGGGGAAGCCCGACGCGTTGAGCAATCCGGCTTTCGAGTTCACCGTCGTGTCGCCGCGCTTCTCGTTCTCCGTCGACGCCTTCGGGGACAGGCGCACGCGCGTCTACGGCGGCTACGGCAAGCTCTACGAGACCGGCAACCTCGTGCTGTCCAAGTTCGTCGGCAAGAGCATCGAGAACCGTCGGGTCGTCTACGGCGAGTGCGCCGAGGGCGAGGACCTGCTCGCGTGTGAGGACCTGGACAACGTCCAGGCCACCGGCGGGTCGAACGGCACCGCCATCGACAAGGGCGACCTCGACCCGCTCGAGGTGGACGAGTGGCACCTCGGTCTCGAACACGCACTCACGGAGCGCCTGTCGCTGGGCCTCATGTACATCCGGCGCACCACGACCAACGCCTGGGAGGACGACGAGCGCAACCTCGTCTGGAACCAGGCCGGCACCGACATCATCGGGTCGATCGACGGGACCGGCACTCAGACCTACACGCTGCGCAACACCGACGCCGAGCGGAACTACGAGGCCGTGGAGCTCACGCTCTTCCGCCGCATGGCCGACCACTGGATGCTCAACGGCTCGTACACACTCTCCTGGTACACCGGCACCTCCACCGAGCTGCTCACGGGCGCCTACGACAACCCCCGGCAGAACGTCTACCTCGACGGCCCGCTGCCCGAGGACCACCGCCACATGCTCAAGGCCCAGTTCGTCTACAAGTGGGACTCCGGGCTCAGCGTGGGCGGGCGTTACCGGTTCGAGAGCGGCGGGCCCTACAGCAAGCTGTTCTTGAACACCTACGACGGGGACTACACCAACCGGCGCGCGCCCCGCGGCAAGGATCCGGGCCTCGACCCGAACGACCCCGAGGACGACAAGAACCTGCGCCTCCCGGACCTCACGGTCCTCGATCTGCGCGTCGCCTACGACTTCGGGCCCGTGAGTGGGCAGGACCTCGAGCTCTACGCCGACGTCTTCAACGCCTTGAACCTCCAGGCCGTGACGAGCGTCGAGGGCAACCAGACCGAGGCGAACAACTTCGGTCAGCCCACCGGTCGCCAGGACCCGTTCCAGGTGCAGCTCGGGGCACGATACCGCTACTGAGGCGTCCGCCTCGGCGACGAGAGCCATGTTCGAAGACCACTTCGGGCGCCGCGACCACGGATACCTGAAGCGACTCGCGGGGGCGAGCGCCGGCTCGACGCTCGCGCTCGGCCTCCTGGTCGTCGGGGCAGGGTGGGCGCTGGGCGGCGTGGCCCACGCCGTGCTCGAAGAACCGCCCGTCGAGGTTACCTTCTTCAAGGCCCCCCCGCCGCCTCCGCCGCCGCCTTCGAGCGCAGCCCCCGTCGTGGCCTCCGCGCCGCCCGCGGCCCCGCGACCGCCGCCGCCCGCGCGCGCCAAGCCCTCCGTGGCGCCCGCCCTTGCGTCCGTGCCGCCGCCGAAGACCCTCGAGGTGCCCTCGGTCCCGCCGAGCAGCCCTCCGCCCGAAGCCGACCCCTCACAGGAGCGGGGCAGCGCCGGGGAGACCGAACCCGGGAGCGGCGACCCGTTCGGCCAGCGGGGCGGCGAGGCCGGCGGCAAGGCCGGCGGGCGCGTGGACGGCCAGACGAACGGCACCGGCACCGGCCCCGCCAGCGCCCCCCCGGGACCCATCATCCTGCCCCCGGGGGCCGAATCCCCGGTCGACCTCACACCCGACGTCGAGTGCCCCTATCCCGAGCAGGCGCGCATCGCGCGGATGGAGGGCATCGTGCAGGTCAAGACCGTCGTCGAGACCACAGGGCGGCTCCGGCTCGTCAAGGTCATTCGGTCGAACCCGATCTTCGACGCCGCCGCCGAGCAGTGTCTGCAGCGCAAGCGCTTCAAACCCGCGATGTACAACGGTCAGGCCATCGCGGTGTATCGCAACCTCACCTTCAACTTCAGGCCCTGAGGGGGTCACCCCATGGATTTTTCACTCGGTGCAGTCTGGGAGAGCATGGGGGCGCTGGCCCGCATCGTCGCGCTCATCCTGCTGGTCATGGGCGGCGCGAGCCTCGCCGTCTTTCTGGAGCGGCTGCGGTACTTCGCGCGGGTGCACACCCGGGGCCTCGAGTTCGCGCTGCGCGCCACGTCGCTCCTCGAACAGCGGCAGCACAAAGCCCTGCTCGAGCTCGCCGGCGCCCACCCCGACGTGCCCCTCGCCGAGCTCGTACGGGCCGGCGTCGGCACCTACCTGAAGGGCGAGGACGAGCGGCGGTCGGGGCAGGGGGCGCTCTCCCCCGTGGAGCTCGCCCGGCGCGCCCTCGAGCGGCGCGTCGACACGCTGAAGGCCGAGGCCCGGCGCGGCTTCAACCTGCTCGCGTCCGTGGGCAGCGTGTGCCCCTTCGTCGGCCTCTTCGGCACCGTCGTCGGCATCATCAACGCCTTCGAGGGCATCGCGCGGACCGGCTCCGGCGGCCTCGGCGCGGTCTCGGCGGGCATCGCCGAGGCCCTCGTGATGACCGCCTTCGGTCTCGCCGTGGCCATCCCCGCCGTGCTCGTCTTCAACTACCTCAGCGGGCGGGCGCAGAAGGTCGACCTCGCGTTCACGCAGTCCGCGGGCGAGCTGCTCGACCACCTGGAGCAGGGCCATGGGCTCACCGACCCCTGAGATCAACGTCACGCCCCTCGTCGACGTCGTCCTGGTGCTCCTGATCATCTTCATGGTCATCGCGCCCCAGCTCGAGGGCGGCGTGCGTGTGGAGCTCCCCGGCATGGCCCACCCCGACCCGAAAGCGAAGGGCCTCGAGCCCCTCGTGCTCACCGTCGCCGCCGACGGCGCGCTCTACGTGGACAAGGACCCCACGACTCTCGAGGCCCTCGACGCGACGCTGCGTGACCTCCGGGCGCGAGAGCCCGACCGGCGCCTGCAGATCAAGGGCGACCAGAGCCTCGAGTGGGGCCCGCTGCGGGCGCTCTTCGCGCGCGGCCAGGAAGCCGGCTTCCCGGGCGTCTCCCTCGTGGTGGGCGACCGCCAGGCCCGCGACGCCCAGGAGAGCCCCTGATGGCCTTCCAGCTCGGCGCCGGGGGGGCAGGGCAGGGGCCCACCCCGCAGATGAACGTCACGCCGTTGGTCGACGTCGTGCTCGTGCTGCTCATCATCTTCATGGTCGTCGCGCCGTTGCTCGTCAAACAGCTCCACCTCGCCACGCCGCCGCAGCAGACCCAGGCCACGCCCCCGGCCTCCGCCGACGACGCCCAGGTCGTCGTGCGCCTCGACGCCGACGGCACCGTGCGCCTCAACACCGAGGCCATCGCCCTCGAGCGGCTCGAAGAGCGACTGCGGCGGGTCTTCGCCGCCCAGGTCGACGACGTCGTCTTCTTCGAGGCCGACGACCGCGCGAACTACGCCCAGGCGGTCGCGGTGATGGACACACTCCGCGCCGCCGGCGCGCTGACGATCGGCGTGGTCACGGCGGACCCGGCGCGAAGGTGACGGGAGCGCGGCGGCTCGAGTCGAAGACGCCCGTCGCCCGGAATCGCAAGGCCCACCTGAGTCCGCGGAGTTGTCGCGGGTTCCGGTAGGGTCCTGGCGCAGCGGCGTTCAGCCGCGACCGAAGGCCGTTCGTCGCAACGCGGGACTGGACATGGCCCGCTCGGCCGACTGTTCACACCGGATCGACACGACAGACCAACGCTGCATGGTCCGAGATTGCGTTGGGTCGGCCCGCCAAAACGAAGCCCCCCGACTCTTGAACGTACGCCGCATCGCTGAACACACATGGACTCGTGCCGATGATGTGATCGATTTCAGTCCGGACTCCCCGGGGACCGAAGTAGCTCGCCTCGCCCACCGGCGCCGCGCGATGCCAACCGGCGCCGAGAATGCGCAGGAAGTGCTTGCGGGCGGCCGCTGACCCTGAAGAGGTCGTCGAGACGTTCAAGTCTCCCACGAGGACCGACGGTGTGTTTCGTAGCTTTGCAGCCGTCGCCTCGAGCCATTCCCATGAACGCAAGGTCATCGGTGCAGCTTTACCCACGTAGGTCGGGACGCGAACGCCAATCAGGGAAATGCCCAGCGACGGGAGAAACGTGCAGAGCAGGTTGGCGGGGAACTGACCATCGAACGTGGGCAGCTCGATGGGCAGAGGCTCCAACGGCACCTTCGACACCACCAGCACCCGGTTCGCGACCTCTCCCGTGTCCGGTGACAAGCGTTGGTGGCTCCATCCCGCGTCTGCGAGCGTCCTTCGGAAGAGCTCTTCATGCCCCCGCGGAAAGAACTCAGTGAACACGAGGACGTCCGCGTTGAGGGACATCGCAGCCCCCGCCGCTTCGGGCCGAAATCGACGCGTGCCGGCGCGGTTGTTGAGATTCCAAGTTGCGACCCGCATGCTTGTCTCCTGAAGAGCCCACCGGCAGTCTCGACCCGAATCACGTCGACACTGCGCCCTTTCGCCGGCTGAAGTCGAGCGGGGGCAGCGCGCTCTCAGCCGCGCGCGCGCCGATAGTGCAGGGCGACAGAGCCGTTGCGGAGCGGCGCCGCCGAGACCAACTCGAGGCGGCGCGTGCTGGGCAGCCCGCGCTCGTACAGGGTCGGTCCGTGGCCGGCGACCCTCGGGTGCACCAGGAACCTGTACTCGTCGATCAGATCCAGCCGGTCCAGCTCGGTCGCGAGCTTGCCGCTGCCGAGGAGCACGCCCGCAGGGGTCGAGTCCTTGAGCGCCTGGACGCTCGTGCGCAGGTCGCCGGAAAGGAGGTGGCTGTTGGTCCACGGGAAGTCCGTTCGCGTCGACGACACGACGTACTTCGGCTTGGTCTCGAGGTTGACCGCCCATTCGCGTATCGCCGGCGGCGCCGGCGCGTCGCCGCGAGCGACCGCCGGCCAGTAGCTTTCCATCATCTCGTAGGTGACGCGACCCCACAGCATCGCCCCGCCCTCGTTCATCAGACGGGTGAAGAACGTGTGTGTCTCGTCGTCCGCGATGCCCTCTCGGTGGTCGACGCAACCGTCGAGCGTGACGTTGATGCTGAAGGTCAAGAGTCCCATGGCGCTGAGTCTACTCCGAGGCGAAACCGTCAACGATCCGTCTTGGCCAGCTCACGGACCTTGCAGACCGTCCGCCAGTTGCGATCGGTCATCGGCACGCCGATCAACCGCTCGGCATTCGCGGCGAGCTTGGAGCGTCCCACCCCGTCGGGCGCGTGCAGATACAGGACGTCGTCGACCAGGAGAAATCGTTCGCTGGCGCTCCTGAGGCCTTCGAGTGCCGCAAGGTTCGGCTTCTCCGGGATGGAGGCGAGGAAACCTGCGTGCAGCCCCTTGGGCTCGGCTTCCGCCTCGGCGAACGGGTTCCTGCGGATGGCCCTTTCGAGGTCTTCGAGCGTCAAGAGCAGGACCTTCGGTTCGAAGCCGCGGCGCTGCTCGATGGCGACGCTGATCCGGCTGCCGAGCAGGGCGGCGTCCTGCTCGTCGGTCTCCAACACCGCGTTACCGCTCTGGATATAGGTCCTGACGCGCCGAGCGCCGAGGTCTTCCAGGATGGCGACGAGCGCCAGCATGGGCAGAGTGTTCTTCCCACCCACGTTGATGCCCCGGAAAAACGCGATGTAGGTCTGCACCCGTTCACCTCCACAAGACGAGCCACGGTGGGATTCTCGTCGATCTCCGCGTCCCGGCAAGCGCGCCCCGCGCCAGGCAACTTCAGGGCTTCACGTGATGTGCATCCCCGCTTCTGGGTCGGCCGGGCGCATCGATTCGCTCGCTGCGGTGCCCGACTTCGGTCGACCCTCTCCGTGGGCGCACACCGGGGTTCAGGGTCGCCGACGGCGAAGGACAAAGACCAAGAGACCCACGGCGAGGGCGACCGGAGGGGAAGGGGTCGTGGCGCAGCCCCCTCGTTCGGGGGACGCGGCGCGTGATTCCCCGTCATCGCTCGGCAGCGCGCCGGCGTCCAGGTCGAGCGGCGTTGCGTCCGGCGGGTCGGGTGGCACCCGGCCGACATCGCGGGGCTCGTCGCCGGCGCCGGGCACCGCGGCATCCGGGATCGGCACCGGCGGCCCCACGACGGCGCACTGCTCGACGCAAAGGTCGCTGAGCGCCTCGCAGGAAGGCACCTGAACACAGCGTTCCACGTCGAGACCCGCCGAGTTGCCCGCCCCGTCGACTGCGATGGCCCGCAGGCAGTACTCGCTGCCGGCCATGAAATCATCGGGCAGTTGACCTGCTCCACAACTCCCCGAGTGCAGCCGGAGCGTATCGGCCTGTTGGCGCGTCCAGGCCAGCGTCCGCCAGGCCGCATCGGCACCCGCGCGCCCCTCGACCAGGACGTACACGGCCTCTGGCGGCAGCGACCAGGTGAGATCCACCGCCGCGATCCGTGCCCGGGCGGCGCAACTCCCCCAGCACTCGCGCGCGTCGACCCCCGACTCCCATCCCTGGACCTCGGCCAACCCGTCGAACGCCGGCGGCGTTTCGTCGGTCGCATCGGCCGTAGTGAACGCGAGCTCCCGCGGCTCGCCCCGCGCGTCGGTCAGGCCCTCGACGCGGTATTGCGTCCACGGTCGGAGGGGCGACGTCGGCCGGAACGCCGTCCATCGGTCCGGGAGCCGCTCGAAGCGCCCGTCGACGTCCAGGCCGGTCTCCACCTCGCGCAGATGGAAGTCGTCCTCGTTGACCTCGCTCGTCAGGATGAGCGCGTTCACTGCGATGCCCGCCTGATTGTTCTCGGGCCACGCCTCGGACACGCCCGCGTCGCAGGAGCACGCGACGGCGTCGCCCGCGGCCAGCGCCACGCCCACACACACCGCAAGGGCCACGCCGAATCTCATCTGCGTCCTCGCCCGTAGTTGCCGCAGACTCTACTCCACCCGACGGGCGGCACCCGCGAATCATACACGCAGTCGCGCGCACGCCTGCCGAACGGTCAGGCGCTCAGCCGCGAGGCCGCCAGCGCGCAGCGGAGGCGGCTGCGCCGGCTGCAGCGGCCAGTTCGACCAGCGCGGAATGATAGGCAGCAATGCGCGCACGGGCCAGGGACTATGTGGCCCGCGACTGCCATGCAGTCGGGTCGCGAGCGATATGGAGCACGGCGAGGACCACCAACGCGTCAGACTCAATTGCAAAGTAGGCGGCGTAAGGAAAGCGACGAAGGAGCACTCTCCGAACGCCGTCGCGGAGAACTCTGTACCTTGTGGGCCCAGAGACGATGCGGTCGTATGCGTTCCGAAGCTCATAGAGGAAGCCGAAGCCGAGACCCTCGCGCTGAGCTTCGTACCATGCGAAAGCCGTCTCGACGTCGAGGTCGGCGTCCGGCTGCGAAACGAGCCGGTACACGCTCAGGGGTTTCTCGTAGCGAGGCGGAGGAGGACGTCGTAGGCAGGGTTGGCGCGCGTGGGGTCCTCCCGAAAAGCCGCGAGACGAGCAACCGCAACGTCGAGGTGCGCCTCAGGAGTTGGCAACTCTCCGGGGCCGTCGAGAATCCTGTCCCAAAGATCCATGAGGTACTGGATCTGCTCGGTCTTGGTCAGCTCGGCAAAGCCGCTGGGCTCGGTAATCATGGAAGGAAGTGTAGCGAACTCGGGCAGGCCGTGCCAGTGCGTCGGGCCCCAGGCGCGTCAGGACGGAGATCGGGGGAAGGCGGGCGCGGCGCAGCGCCGCCCCTTTTTGGCGTGCCGGCCAATCCCGCCGCGGCGGGTTGGCTTGGCAACGGGCGAGTGCTCTCTATTCGGTCGCCTTCTCGACGACTCGCTTTTGCTCGCGGTCATACGCCAAGAGGCACACGGTGCGAAGTCGTGAAATGTCGCCAAGCGACTGAAGCATGGCGACGCTATCACCCCACATGGGATTCGTTGTCGGCACTGGACTTGTCCCCGTTCTCCGGACAGGTTGTCTACGCGGCCATGGCTTCCTTC
>JBMOFP010000023.1:0-44694 GCA_049318805.1 Bradymonadia bacterium | reverse complement strand
TCGCAGGCGCCGCAACGGCCGGCCTGGCCGCCGACCGTGATGCACTGCGTACCGAGGCCCGCCGCGACACACTCCATGTCGGTGGCGCACGCGCGGCAGGCGAACGTGACGTTGCTGCAGAACGGCGTCGCGCTCGCCGGCCCGCAACCCGCGTTGCCCGTAGGGTCGCAGGTGCGGCAGTCGCCGCCGACGCACTGGTCCTCCGCCCCCGCACGGGCCACGCAGTCCTGGTCATTCGCGCAGTCGATACACGCGTTCTGCGCGGCGCTGCAGATGGGCAGGTTGAGCTCGCACGGCGAGTCCCCGTTCTCGTCGCAGCGCCGGCAGAGGCCCGTGGCCTCGTTGCAGAAGGTCCCGGTCGCATTGTCGGCGCACTCGGCGTCGTTCTGGCACCCGCGGCAGGTGTTGTTGTTGCCGCAGATGGGCGAGCCCCCGTTGGCGGTACAACCGGCGTCGTCGAGCGGGTCGCAAGCGCGGCAGGCACCCGCGACGCATTGGGGCGTCGCCCCGCCGCAGTCGCCGTCCACCCGACAGGCCGCACACTGGCCGGTGCCGTCGACACACAGCCCGGACGCGCCCGCGCACGGCTGGTTCGCGCCGCACAGGCAGGTGCGGTTGGAGCAGACGTTCGTGGTGTCCTGTACGCAGGCCACGTTGCAGGCCGTGCACGACTCGCCCAGGCCCGCCCCGGTGTTCACGCAGGCGTTGTTGCAGCACAGCTGATTCGCGCCGCACCCGGAGTGCCCGTTCGGATCACACCGGCGGCACTGGTTGTTGACGCACTCGTTCCCGTTCGGATTGCCGGCGCAGTCGCCATCGGCCAGGCACTGAACGCAGCGGTCGTTCGCGTCGTCGCACACGGGGGTCGCCCCCCCGCACGCGGCCCCGGCTCCGCAACGGCAACTCCGGTCGTCGCACCCGTCGCTGTTGGCCTGGTTGCAGGCTGTCCCGCAGGCCGTGCACTGCTGACCCACGGCGCCGCCGGTCGGGGCACACGCGTTGTTGCAGCACAGCTCGTCGGGGCCGCAGTCGTTGTTGTTGCGGCACCCTCGGCAGGCCCCGTTCAAGCAGAAGGGCGTGTTGCCGCCGCACGCCTGGGCGTTGGCCCCGACGCCGCAGACACAGTCGCGGTCGTCGCAGGTGTCGGCGCTCGGGCCGCAGGTCTGGTTGCAGGCCTCGCACTGTTGCCCCGCGCCGCCGCCGGTCGCGGTACACGCGTTGTTGCAGCAGAGCTGGTTGGCGGCACAGCCGGCCTGGTCGCTCGGGTCGCAGGGCCGGCAGACGTTGTTCACACACTGGTTGCCGCCGGGGCGACCGTTGCAGTCCACGTCCACGTTGCACTCGACGCAGGCGCCCCGCGCGTCGTCGCACACCGGCGTATTGCCGCCGCACGGCGGGTTCACGCCGCAGCCGCAGCGTCGGCCCTGGCACTGGTTCGTGGCCTGGACGCTGCACTGGATGTCGCACGCCTCGCACTGGCTCCCGCCCTGGGCGCTCGTCGCCTCGCACCGGAAGACGCCGGGCTGGCCCGCGTCGCAGCAGAGCTCGTTCTGGCCACAGCCGTCGTGGCCGTTCGGATCACACACCTTGCAGACGTTCTCGACGCACTGACCGCCGTTCGGGTGCCCGGCGCAGTCCCCATCGACGAGGCATTGCACACAGGCCGCCCCGCCCGCGCGGTTGTCGTCGCACAGCGGCGTGTTCCCGGCGCACGGCTGGGCGTTCCCGCAGCGGCAATCCCGCGTGACGCACTGGTTCGTGGCGGTGGCCACACAGCTCGTGTCGCACGACTCGCAGTTCGAGGGCGCGGTGGCCCCGGTGTTGCGACACTGGAAGTTGCAGCAGAGCTGGTTGGCGCCGCACCCGGCCTGGTCGCCCGGGTCACACGCGCGGCAGATGTTGTCCACACACTGGGGCCGTGCGGGGTTGAGGCAGTCCGGGTCCGCCCGGCATTCCTCGCACTGACCGTCGACACACCAGGGCTCGGCCGAGTTCGCCGCGCACGCCGCACCTTCGTTGCCGCACGCGCACAGCGTGGTGCGCGCCGCGCCCGCGCCCTGGTCGATGCAGCGGTCGGCGCGCTCGGAGTCGCAGGCCTCGCCGCAGGACTCACACTGGAAGTCCGGGTTCACGTTGACGCACGTCTGGCCGCAGCACAGCGTCTGGGCCGGACAGTTCGCGTCCGTCTGGCACCCGAGGCACTGGAACGGCCCGTTCGGCACACGCTGACCGCAGACCGTGCCGGGCTGGCAAGCGTCGCTGTCGCCGCACTTGCAGGCGCGTCCATCGCATTGATTCGCCAGGGTCGGGTCGCACCCGCGGTCCCCACACGCCTCGCACGGACCGCGGAAGTCGGTCTCGCTGCAGACGTTGTTGCAGCAGAGGCGACCCTCGCCGCAGTCCTCGTTGCGGTCACAGACACACGCCCCGTTCGAACAGCGAAGGCCGTCGGCACATCCCGGTCCATCACCGCATCGACACTCCGCGACGTCTCCGTTGATTGCGCACCGATCGGCGACACGCTCGCAGCTCAGCCCGCACCCACCGCAGTTCTGGATGGTGTTCGTCGCGAGGCATGCGCCACCGCAGCAGTCTTGCCCATTGCCACACCGGTTCGGACAGGCGCCGCAGTGGTTCGGATCGGTCGAGAGGTCGAAGTCCTCATCCACGCCGCGGTCGCAGTCGTTGTCCTGGAGGTCGCAGGTCTCACCGGACGGCAGGACCTGACCCTGACAGGCCGTGTAGGCGCCGGCATTGCAGGCCCGCAACCCGGGGCGGCACGGGGCCACGTCTCGGTTCTCGGGCGGTCCGTCGAAGCACGGCTCCGAGAACCGGTCCACGATCCGGTCGCAGTCGTTGTCGATGTTGTCGCAGACCTCGACGTCCGGCGCGACCTGGCCCTCGCACTCGGTGTAGACCCCGCCGACACAGCGGCGAACGCCGTCGCGGCAGGCGCCGATGCCGCGCTTGCCGGCCTCGAACTCCCAACACGGCTCCTCGACGCCCTCGTCGACGGTACCGTCGCAGTCGTTGTCGGTGTCGTCGCAGACCTCGGCGCCCGGGATCGTCTGCTGTTGGCAGGCCTCCAATTGGCCGTCCACGCAGCGTCGAACGCCGCTTCGGCAGACGCCGACCCCCTGCGTCAAGGGGTCGGCGTCGTAGCAGGGGTCGGAGAGCGGCTCCCCGACGCTGCCGTCGTCCGGCGTTCCGTCGCAATCGTCGTCTTCGCCGTTGCAGACCTCGTCCGTGGGCTCGACCACGCCCCGGCACTCGGAGAGCGAGCCGCTCACGCAGAAGAGCGTGCCGCGGCGACACACGCCGCGCTCGTCCTCGTCTCCGCACGGCGTCACGCCCTCTTCGGGGAGCGGCTGGCCTTCGGTCGTGACGTCCGTGAGCCCGTCGCAGTCGTTGTCGAAGCCGTCACACGTTTCAGGACCGCCCTCGTCGCCGAGGCAGAGGTCCGCGACGGAGCCGTCGGCCAGATGCTGGCAGACCCGCGGTCCGATGCTGCAACCGCCCCCGTCTCGACCGCAGGTCGCCGGCCGCGCCATCGCCTCACCGGTGTAGCGCCGAGGGTTGCCCTCGTCGACCACACCGTCGCAGTCGTCGTCGGCGTTGTTGCACAGCTCGACCGCGCCCGGCGCGACGCCGCTCTCGCCGTCGTCGCAATCGTCGGCGGCCCCGAAGCCGTCCCCATCGCCATCACCGCCGACGTCCGCGCAAACGGCGTCCCGACCGTCGCAGTCCTGGTCCGTGCCGTCCCCGCACTTCTCGGGCGCGCCCACATTGCGCAGCGGATCGGCCTCGTCGCAATCGTCGTCTCCGACGAAGCCGTCGCGGTCGGTGTCCGCCTCGGCACACGCGAGGTCCGCACCGTCGCAGTCCTGGTCGACGCCGTCCCCGCACCGCTCGAGCCGCCCCGGCGCGCGGCCGGCGTCGAGGTCGTCGCAGTCCGCGGGCGCGCGGGTGCCGTCCCCGTCCCGGTCCGCCGCTTCGGCGTCGTCGAGGCAGGTGTCCATGCCGTCGCAGTCCTGGTCGATGCCGTCGCAAGCGGCCTCACCTGCGGTCGGGTACACACGCGCGTTTTCGTCGTCACAGTCGCGGAGTGCGGGCTCCGGGGCGTCGCCGAAGTAGCCGTCCCGGTCCAGGTCCGTGCCCTGCCCGTCGGTGCCGTCACAGTCCTGGTCGATGCCGTCGCCGGGCACGTCGTACTTGCCGGCGCCGATGGTCGCGTCCGTCTCGTCGCAGTCCGACCCTACGGAGACACCATCGCCGTCGGCGTCGGTCTCTCCGCAGCGGACATCGGCGCCGTCGCAGTCGTCGTCGACGCCGTTCCCGCAAACCGCGTAGTCCGAAGCGGATTCGGTCGCTCGGAAAGGCGAAACCTGGGCGGCGTCCCGCAGCTTGGCGTCCGGGGACGCGGGCAGATCGATCTGCGCCTGCACGTCGACGCAATCGCCGACATCCGAGCGAAAGGCGTTCGAAACCGAGGCGCAGCAGGCGTCGGCGACGTTGTCGCAGTCGCGGTAGGTGTCCCCGTCGGTGTCGCACGCGGGAACGTACGGCACGGCGGTGAGTTCGAACGTGCCGGTGAGGCCGTCCCCGAGATAGCCGTCCGCGACGAGCACGGGGGCCCCCGCCGCCAGGCCGACGGCGTGGAGGAACAAGCGCCCTTCCCCGTCCGGCAACAGGCTGTCGACGACGGAGAAGCCATCCTCGCGGATGGTGCGTCCGTCTACGCCGAGGGTGCGCTCGGCAACGACACGGCCGCCGACGCCGCCGTCTCCGGTCGTCTGGCGCTTGACCACGACACGCCAGCGGTCGGGCGCCGCACTCGGCGCACCCTCGACCAGCACCTCGGCGGACCACCCGCCGCCGCCGCTGGACTCCCCGCCGCCGCAGCCGAGGGCCGCGAAAAGGACCAGGCCCACCCCGACCCGTCGACAACGCGTCGAACTCGGAACACTGCGCTCTGCGTGCACACGACCCCCCAGCCACGGCGATAGAATTGGAACGCCGCTACACTATACGGAAGCCCCCGGCCCGAGGCACGCGACAAACCGAAACCCGGCGGACTCTCCCCGCGCGCAGGTGCGGCGGCACGCGGACCGTTGCCAATCGGGCCGAAGTCGTGAGATGCCCGCGGGGTGATCGAGCCCATTCGTCGTCGACGTCCCCGAGAGTGCCCCCCGTCCGCCGTTCTTTGCGTCCACGCGGACGTGATGGGCGAGATCCGATTCAATGCCGGCTGGCAGGCGGACCGCTGGGCCGGTGGGCTGCTGGTGGGTCACCATTTCCTCGAACCCGACGCCGCCGCGGACGACGACGGCGGCGGCTGGGCCGAGGTGATCGGGTTCGTGGCGGGCATGCACGTCGAGAGCCCGGCGGAGCTGTTGCGTCAACTCAGGCTCCAGTGGAAGGCGGCCGGGGCGGCGATGCGCTACAACTTCCCGGCGGCGGAGGTGGTGGGGTGGTATGCGGGTCGGGCCGCGCGTCCGGACACCGAAGAGTCACCCGCCGAGTCGCCTGAACCGCCGGCGGAGGCGACGCTCCTTCACCACACGTTCTTCAATCACCCCGGCCAGGCCCTGCTCTGGCTGCCGCAGCCGGACGCGGAGCCCTCCGCATGGCTCGGCGGCGGGGACACGCTGCGGCGCCGTGAGGTCGGCGTGCTCCCGCCGCGGGGTGCTTCCCGGTAAGCCCGACGCGGGCCGCTGGGCGCGTTGACAGTGCCCCGGTCGCGGGCTATACCCCCGGCCCGTTCGGCTTGGAGGCACGAGACATGATCGCAACGGGAACGACCGTTCGGGGACAGGTGACCGGCGCCGAGGATCTGACGGTCGAGGGCCGTGTCGAGGGCGGGATCCGCCTCTCGGCGAACCTCGCCCTCGCCGCAGGTTCTGAGGTTCGCGCCGAGATCGAGGTCAAGGGCGTCGGCGTCGCCGGCACCGTGACGGGCAACGTCACCGCCTCGGAGGTGGTCGCCCTCGAGGGCAGCGCCGTGGTCGTCGGCGACCTGGTCACGCCGCGTTTGATCATCGACGAAGGCGCGCGCTTCAAGGGTCGCGTCACGATGCCGTTCGAGATCCCCGCGCTGAGCACCGGCCCCGCCGCGGCCGCGCCGCGCCGCTGACGCAACTATAAGAGGAGAAGCCACATCATGGCCACCACCCACATCGGCAGCACCATCGTGATTGAAGGCGAGATCGTCGGTGCCGACGCCGTCGTCGTCCAGGGTCGCGTCAAGGGCAGCATCGAGACGACCCAGAGCGTCGTCATCGAGAACTCGGCGCACGTCGAGGCGAACCTCAGCCTCGACACGCTCGAGGTCGCCGGCGACGTGAAGGGCAACGTCACCGCGTCGACCCGCGTCGAGATCAAGCCCGAGGGCAAGATGATCGGCGACATCAAGTCGCCGCGCATCCTCATTGCCGATGGCGCCCACTTCAAGGGCAACATCGACATGGACGTGGGGCGCTGATTCATGGCCTCCACGACCGTCATCGCGGCCGGCACCGTCGTCCGAGGCCACGTCTCGGGCCGTGAGGACGTGCAGGTTCTCGGCCGTATCGAGGGCACCGTGCTGCTCGAGGCCGGCATCACCGTCGAGGCCGACGCACGCGTCGACGCGACCGTCGAAGCGACCTCCGTGCGGGTGCACGGCACCTTCGTCGGCCGCATCGTCGCCCGGGAGAGCATCGAGCTCACCGCCGGCGCCCGCGTCCAGGCCGAGCTGGTCACGCCCCGGCTCGTCATCCAGGACGGCGCCCTTTTCGCCGGCCAGATCGACATGGGGGATGTGCCTGCCCTGCAGGCGGGCGCCCCGCGCGCAGCCGCTCCGGCGGCCCCCGCGCCTCGACCGGCGCCCTCCGCGCCGTCACCGTCCGCGTCCTTCCCGCGGGCGGCCCCTGCCCCTGCCCCTGCCCCGGTCGTGCCGGCGCGTCCCGCCGTGGCTGCGCCGGCCCCCGCGCCCGTCGCGGCCCCCGCGCCCGTCGCGGCGCCCGCGCCTGAGCCGGAGGACGACGACGACGACCCCGAGCTGCCCGATGCGGCCGGTCGCAAGAACATCTCGCTGAAGAAGAAGAAGTGAGCCCGGCCGACCGCGAACGGCTGCTCGAGCTCCTCGTGGCGCTCTCTTTCGAGCGCCGCGCGGTCACCTTGCGCAGCGGCGCGGCCAGCGACTTCTACCTGGACTGCAAGCAGACCGCACTCAATGCGGAGGGCGCGACCTTGATCGGCCGAGCCCTGCTCCAGGCCGTCGAGCGCCTCGAGGCCGAGGTCGGCGAGACCGCGCTGGGCGTCGGGGGCATGACCCTCGGGGCGGACCCACTCGCGACCGCCACGAGCCTCACGGCCTTCGCGGGCGGCAGGAGCCTCCACGCGTTCATCGTCCGGAAAGAGCCCAAGGGCCATGGCACTGGCGCATGGATCGAGGGACGCCGAAACCTGCCGGACGGGGCGCCCGTCGTCCTGCTCGAGGACGTCGTCACCACGGGGGGCGCGACGCGCCAGGCGTGGGCGGCGGCGCGGGCCGAGAATCTGCGCGTGCTCGGCGCGGTGACGCTGGTCGACCGACTCGCGGGCGGCGTCGAGGCCTTGCGCGCCGAGGGCCTGCCCACCGTCGCCGTCTTCGATCGGGGCGCGTTTCCGCGAGGCATCGACCCTTGAGGCTCTTCGTGGGCGTCGCGGCGCTGCTCCTGGCGACGGCCTGCGTCTCCGAACCTACGCTCCGTTGGTCGGCCGACACGACGAACGCGCGCGGCTGGTCCGATGTCCGCGCGGCGTGGACACGCAAAGGCGCCCTTTGGGATGCCTTCGAAGGTCGGGTCTTCGCGCAGGCCATTCCCCTCGCGCCCCCCCTCGTCGCGGCCTGGGAGAAGGACCGGGCGCTTCGCCAGCGGACGCCGTCGAGCGCGTCGACGGAGCCCGGTCGGAGCCTTGCCCTCGCGGTCTCGCCGGGCACCCTCGTCGTCTTCGCGGCCATCACGCCCCAGGACCAGCGCTGGGCGGACACCCGCGAGGGCTCCCTCGAGTTTTTTCTCGTGCAGCCAGACGGCGTGCGACCCGCGCTCTCGGCCCAGCGCCTCTCCGAGGACGAGCTCTCGGACCTTCGGCCGTGGCTCCCGATGTTCGATGCCCTTGCGTCTGGGTTCCGTCTCGTCTTCGAGGTGCCCCCGGACGTGACCCGCGCCGGCGTCTCGTTGCGGGTCGTCGCCCCGCCGGGCGCCGTGGACCTGAAGTGGCGGATGAGCGCCCCGTGAGCGGCCCCACCACGGCCGCGGTCGAGGCCTTCGACGGCACGCGCATCCACTACGAGGTCGAGGGTGATGGGCCGCTCGACGTGCTCCTGTGCGACGGCATCGGCTGCGACGGTTACATCTGGCGATACCTGCGGCCGCACCTCCTCGAGCGTGCGCGGGTCATTCACCCGCACATCCGCGGCCACGGCCGCAGCGGCTCGCCCGCCGACGGGCGCGGGGTGGGCATCGGTCACGTCGCCGACGACTTCCGCCGCGTGTTGGACGCGTGCGACGTGCAGCGCGTGGTCGTGCTGGGCCACAGCATGGGCGTGCAGGTCTCGCTCGAGCTGTGGCACACCGACCCGACGCGCGTGGCCGGCCTGGTGCTCCTCTGCGGGAGCTACGGCCAGCCCGCGTCGACGTTTCGCGACGCGCAGTTCATGCGGCACCTCCTGCCGTTTTGCAGGCCGGCGTGCACCTCGGCGGCGCGCGGCTGCGCGACTTCTGGCGCAAGACCACGACGAGCCCCCTCGCCGGCCTCGTGGCGCAGCTCACGGAGCTGCATCCCGACTTCCTGCGTCCCACGGACCTGGAGCTCTATCTCGCCCACCTGGCCGACATGGATCCGCGGGTCTTCTTCGACATGCTCGCGGGGGCCGAGGGCCACACGGCCGGCCCGTACCTGACGCGCATCGACGTCCCGACGCTCATCGTCTCCGGGGAGCTCGACCGCTTTACGCCGGCCTGGCTCTCCGAGGAGATGGCCCACCGCATCCCCACGGCCGAGGCGCTCTGCGTCCGGGACGGCACCCACGCGGCGCCCGTCGAGCAGCCGACGCTCATCAATCTGCGTATCGAACGCTTCCTCGACGAGCACTTCGGCCGCTCGGTGACGGCGTCTCAGTCGTCGTAGAAGATCGTCTCGCGCTTGCGGTCGATGAAGGCGTTGATGCGCTCGGCCATGACCGGGTGCAGGTCGACGAACTGCAGGCCCATGCCCGAGGGCGCGTCGCTGGTGTCGTCGTTGGACTCGCGCGTCCACCGGACCTCGCCGCGCACCGAGACCTGCTCGGGAAACGGGGCGAGGCGAAAGGTGAACTCGACCACGGTGCCCATGGGCAGCACGTGGGGGGTCGCCACGAAGACGCCGCCCTCCGAGATGTTCTGGCTGAAGCCGGTGAAGAAGTTGTGGTCGCTCTCCAGCGTGACCTCGACCTCGAAGCTGATGCGGGGGTTCCGCCGCCTCGAAGGGGTGAGCTGAGCCGCCAGGCCTGTGGGTCGGTTGGTCGTCGTCATCATGCCCTTCGGAACGGCAGACTCGACGAGAAATGAAGCCCCGGGGTCACGTTTCACCCACGCGCCGACGCGTGGGGGCCCCCCTGAGTTTCAGACGTTGAGCTCGACCCTGAAGAGCTGCTGCCCGAGCAGGATGAGGTCGCCCTGGGAGAGGATGCCCTCGGCCTTGACACGGAGATAGCTGCCGTTCGTCGAGCCGAGGTCCTGCAGGAAGAAGCGGCTGTCGCGCGCGGCGAGCTTGCAGTGCGCCCCCGAGACGAAGCCGTCCTCCGGGAAGGTGATGTCGCCGCGCTCTCGCCCCAGCTGCTCCTCGGGCCGCCGGAGGACCCAGACCGTGGCCGGGGTGTTGAGGGCGACGATGGAGGACAGGCGCCCCCAGGCGCCGCGCAGGGGCGAGCCCATGACCATCGTGCCGTCGCCGGCCCCCGGCATGACCGGACGCACCTGGGCCATCTCTTCGAAGCGGAGGAGCTGCTGCCCAATGCGGAAGTAGTCGCCGTGGAAGAGCTCGACCTCGGCCTTGATGCGGACGAAGACCCCGTTGAGGCTGCCCTCGTCGCGGGCGAAGAGCTGGCCCTTCACGAAGTAGAACGTGGCGTGACGCGGCGAGAGGAAGGGGTCCTCAGCGAACAAGGGCGCCGGGTGCGAGCGCCCGATGGTCGTCTCGTTGTGTCCCAGCGAGAAGGTGTCGCCCTCGGTCCCGTCGGGGTGGATCACCACCAGGCGGGCCGGCGCGTTCGATGCGTCCTGCACGTTCGGCACAAAGACGGGGCCACCGGCGCGCGGTCGACCCTCGTAGCGTGTGCCGCACACACCGCAGAACTTGAAGCCTTCCGGGACCGCGGCACCGCAGTTGCCGCAGAGTCGAGCATCCTCGGGTGTGGTGGCGTGAACTTCGGCGTCCGCGTCGGCCGGAGACGCGGCAGGCGGCTGGAGGGCCTCGGCCTGGGTCTCGGCCGCCGTGGGGCCCTCGGACTCCGGGACGTCGTCGGCGTCACCGCGCTCGTCGAACCCAGGGGTCGGCACGGCCTCCAGGACACGCGCCGCGCCGGCCGGCGGCAAGGTCCCGAGAGACTCGGCATCGATGGACAGGTCGAAGGGCAGGTCGTCCGGCTCGGACTTGATGCCCTGAGCGAGCATGGCCGCCGCGACGTCGGCCCCGCTGACCGTCAGGGTCGCCTCCATGGCGAACTCCGCCGCGGGCTCGTCCACGCCCGCGTGGACCGGCAGCGTTTCGGCGGCCGCCGGAGCGTCCACGTGGCCGGCCCTGGAGTCGATGAGCGTCGGCAGCACGGAGCGCTGAGTCACTGCGTCCGGCTCGGGTCCGGTGGCGGACACCGCGCTGGAGAACGGCGCGGGCGCGACCACCGGCGACGGCTGGGGCAGAGCGGTCGGGACCGGCGCCGGCGCCGACCGCGGGGCGCGGGTCAGCTCGGTCCCGCAGCCCAGGCAGAACTTGTAGTGGTCCTCGTTGTCTCGACCGCAATTCGGA
This sequence comes from Bradymonadia bacterium, assembly GCA_049318805.1. Lineage (GTDB taxonomy): Bacteria > Myxococcota_A > Bradymonadia > UBA7976 > UBA1532 > CANLBD01. The sequence continues at coordinate 33,666 of JBMOFP010000023.1, read as the reverse complement.
CAGACGATCACGTCCCTCGTCCTTTCCGCGTGGCCATGCGCCTCAAACCGCCGTGATCTCGACGCGCAACAACTGCCGACCGAGGAACAGGTAGTCGCCGTGCACGAGCTCGCTCTGGCCCTTGACCCGAACGTAGGTCCCGTTACGCGACTGCATGTCGGTCAGCGTCGCGCCCGTTCCACCGAACTCGACACGGCAGTGACGGCCGCTGATGAAGCGGTCGTTCGGGAAGTTGAGCTGGCACTGTTCGCGGCCGATGGTAATCGCGCCCTCTCGCGGGGACTGGACGAGTCCCGTCCGCCCCCCTTCGAAGATCTGGACGAGCCGTGCGGGGCTCGCCGGACGCGGGCTCGCGAAGAAGTGCGTGTGGTCCGGCCCGGTCGTCTCACCGGCGGGCTCTCTCAATTCGACCCGCAGGAGCTCTTCACCGGCCAGGAAGACGTCGCCGTCCTCCAGGTCCGCGGGCTGACGCAGTCGAATGAAGATGCCGTTGAGCGCGCCCTCGTCCCGGACGTAGAGGCGCCCATGGTCGTAGAAAAAATTCGCGTGGCGCGGCGAGAGGTAGTTGTCCTCGGGAAAGAGGATGGCCCCGGACTTCCGCCCGGCGATGTGCTCCGCGGCGTTCAGGTGGTAGCTGACGCCGTCCATCCCCTCGCCGCGGATGAGGATGAGCTTCGCTTTGCCCACGGACTGCATCGCGCCGAAGAAGGCGGTGCGCACGGGTTCGGGCGCGGCGGCCGCAGCCCCCTTCATCGGGTGCCCGCAACGTCCGCAGAACCGGTGCTCGCTCGGCACCTGAGCCCCACAACTCGGACAGACGACCGTGGCCATGTCTGGCAACTCCCAGCGCAATCGACGCAGCCGCTCGGTTATATGACCGACCGCATCGCGCCGCAACTTCTGCGGCGGCCACTCGCCCGACGACGCGAGACCGTGCTACGCGATGTGCCATCGTGGAGCCGTGCCGGAGGGTTGAACGTTGAGCGATCTGTGGAAGACGAGTGTGCGACGCGCAGCGTGGCTTCAAGGCCTGTGCGGCGGCGCGATGGTCCTCGTCGCGGGCTGTGACGACGAAAAGCGCGTCGACGGCGTCCGCCCTGCGCCCATGGAGGTCGGTGTCGCGTTCGGGGACGCCGGCCCCGATCCGTCGTCGGATGCCACGGGGACCGCCGACGCCGGCTCCGGGCAGTCCGACGCCGTCTCCAGCGGCGTCGACGCCGGACCACGATGCGAGGAGTCGCCGGTCGTGGAAGCGGCTCCGCCCGTCGGGCGATGCCCGGCGGTCGTGCCGGCCTTCGCCGAGGTGCCGTGCGACACGACGCTGACCCTGCCTGGACTCTCGGCGCCGGGCGAGATCGTCTTCACCGAGCAGGGTGTGCCGCACGTCTACGCGCGGACCGTGGCGGACGCCGCGCGCCTGCAGGGCTACATCGTGGCCCGAGACCGGTTCTTCGAGCTCGAGCTCACGCGCCGGAACACCCTGGGCGAGCTCTCCGGGTGGTTCTCGGCCTTGACGCTCGCCACGGACATCGAGAATCGCACCTACGGGCAAGCGCAGGCCGCGCGACGCATCCTGAACCAGGGTTCGAGCCCCGAGATGCGCACCTACTTCGCGGCGTATGCCGAGGGCATCAACCTGTGGCGTGCGCGTCTCCTGGCCGGCCTCGAGGTGCGACCGCCGGAGTTCCTCGTCGTCGGCGACGTCGTCACGCTGCAGGACGACGCCACGATCGTGCCGGAGTGGACGGCGCAGGACGTCGCCGCGGGGGCGGCGGCGATCACCTACGCGCTGGCCTTCGACGGCGAAGACCTGGGGCGCTCGGAGGCGCTCGGTCGCGCGGCCGAGTTCGGCGCCGGCTTGCCGGCCGAGGCGCTGCGACGCGACGCCGCGCTCCGCGACATCATCGGGGCCCTGGCGCCGCTGACGGAGACGACCCAGACGGGCGCCGAGGTGCCGAAGCGCGGCCGAGGCCCCTCGGGTGCGCTCGGACTCGGCTTGCCGGCGGGTCTGCGGGCTTCCGTCGCGCGCGCGGTGTCGCGCTCACGCGCGCTGGCCGAGGCCCCCAGAGGCAGCAACACCTGGGCCGTGGACGCGGCCCACGGGGCGGACGGCGTCGCGTGGCTGGCCAGCGATCCCCACCTGGAGCTGGGTGCGCCCACCTTCTTCTACCAAATCCATCTGGATACGGCGGAGCTCGCGCCCAACGCCCCCGCGTCCGAACGCGTGCGGACCGCCGGCGTCACCCTCCCCGGCACACCGTTCGTGGTGATCGGGCACACGGACCGGATCGCGTGGGGCATCACGAACCTGAACGCCGACGACAACGACTTCTACCTCGAGGAGGTCACGCTCGCCGCGGGGCGTCCGGCGTTCACCCGCGCGCCCTCGGGCGATCCCGCCGTGCTGGTGGAGCTGCCCGAGGTCTACACACTCGCGCCCGCGATCGTCCTGGGGCGACCGGAGGCCGAGACCTGCGTCATCCCCCGCTGGGAGACGGCGGACGGCCGCATGCTCGTGGGCCTCGAGGGGAACCCCGTCGAGGACGAGGACGCCCTCGACTGCAACGCGCCGGGCGACGCCGTGAATATCGCCGGCACATGGCTCGTCCCGGGAGACGTGGACGGCGACGGACGATTGACGGGTGTCTCGCTCGACTTTACGGGGCTCGACGCGAACCCGCTCGCGGAGACCGTGCTCGGCTATCTGCGCGCCCAGAACATCGACGACTTCCTTCAGGCCCAGCGCCACTCGGTCACGTTCAACAACGCGCAGGCCGTGGCCGACGTGACCGGCCGCATCGCCACGACGGGCTTTCACGCCGTGCCCCTGCGAACCTACTTGCGCAACGATGCGGGCGGCTTCGACCCCGACGCCAGCCCCCTCACCCTGATCGACGGCACCCGGTATCCGAGCTTCCGCGTCGAGCTGGACGAGACGTTGAGGATCGTGGACGACGCGGCGGATCCCCTCGCGCAGGTGATCCCCTTCGCCGATTGGCCGCGGTCGGTCGACCCCGACCGCGGCTTCGTCGTCTCCGCCAACAACGAGCTCACCGGGGGCACCTTCGACAACGACATCGGCAACGAGCCGTTCTACCTCGGCTACAACTTCGACATCGGCTTTCGCGCGGAGCGCATCACCGCATTGCTGAAGGGTTTCGTCGACGCCGGCACGCCCATCGGCCGGGCGGAGATGGCCCGGATTCAGAACGACCACCGGAGCAACTACGGCGCACGCATCGCCGACGACCTGCTGGCGGGCCTGGGCGCGACCTGCGCCGATCCGCGGGCGGCCGAGGTCCGGACCCGACTGGAGCGCTGGGCCGAGCGGGGCTTCGAGGCCGCCAGCGGCGTCGTCACGTTCTACCACCCGGTCCTGGGCCCGAACGAGGTCGAGGACGCGGTCGCGACGACCCTCTTCAACCTGTGGGTGACCTTCACGCTCCGTGGTGTCCTCGACGACGAAGCACTCGGCGGTGTGCACTGGAACGGGGGCGGCAGCGACGCCCGCGCCCGCCTGCTGGCGCGGATGCTGGAGAGCGCCGACACCCTTGCGGGCTTCGACGCCGCCGCGGGCGACCATGTGTATTGGGACGACACGACGACCCCGACCGTGGAGTCCCGCGCGCAGATCCTCTGTGCCGCGCTCACGCGCGCCCTCGACCACCTCGCGTCCGACGCCCCGGGGGGCTTCGGCACGGCGGACCTGAACGCGTGGCGTTGGGGCCTGCGTCACGTCGTGAACTTCGAACACACGTTCATCAAGACGGGCCTCGGCGCCGATCCCCTGCTGGCCGGCTTCGTCGATCCCTTGTCCATCGTGCCCCGGAACCTGCCGGTCACGCGGTGCCTCGGCGGTAACGACGACCCGCGTTCGCGCCTCGTGGGCTATCCCCGCCCCGGCGACAACTTCACCGTCGATGCCTGCGACGCCGGCTGGAACCCCGAGACCTCGGCCTACGACTCCGGGCCCGTCCAGCGACTCATCGTGAAGCTCTCGCCCGACGGCATCGAGTCCGAGGTCGTCTTGCCCGGTGGGCAGGTCGGGCGGCCCGACCACCCGAACTGGGCCGACCAGGCCCGCACCTGGCTCGCGAACGAGCGCAAGCCGATTCGTTTCCGGACCGAGGACGTGGCCGCCCATGCCCTGAGCCGAATCACCTTCACGCCGCCCTCGCGCTGAAACCCGAACCCGGAGTTCGAAGATGCGTCTCTCCCCCGCTGCCCTGGCCCTGACCGCGCTGCTGAGCGCCACCTCCGCCGGTGCTCAGGCCCCGGGCATCGCGCCCACGGGCGAGCGCATCGACCTCCTGCGCTTTCAGATCAACGACCTCTCGGAGTGGGAGCGACTCCAACGTTCGAGCCAGAGCCGGCCGCTCACGCTGGAGGAGCTCGAGAAGCTGTCGGCCGCGTCCATCGGCGAAAAGTCCCTCGTCGAGATGATGCGCACCCGCGGCGTGCTGGCCGTCGCCGACGCCGACACGCTCATTCGCCTGAAGAAGGCCGGTGCCACGGACGACATGGTCGCGGCCGTCTCCGCGTTCGCATTGCCGCCGAATGAGGAGATCGACCTGCGCTTCCTGATCGACGTCGTCACGCCGTACCAGGTGAGCAAGGCGCCGTACCTGTACGTCGAGCTGCACCACGTCGAACGCAACGAGCAGGCGTCCCTGCTCTTCTCCGACCTGCGCGCGCTGCTGAGTCAGCGGTGGCGGGTCGACGAGATGCGGGACGACAGCGACCCCATCCTGAAAAACAAGCTCCGATCGCTGTCGTTCTGGGGGCGAGCGCCCGCGCGACACCCCGGCCGTCTCGAGATGCGTGTGCTCGTCTCGCAGCGCCCAGGCCTCCGCGACCTGCGGACCGAGTCCCTGCGGGACGACGAGCGCAAGCGCCTGATCACCTTCCCGGTGGACTACCCGGGCGTGAGCCGACGGCACGGGTGCACGCTGCAGCTCAAGCTCGAGCGAGACCCGCTGCTCGCGGACCTGTTCATCGTGCCGCGCAGCGACCTGCGCTGCGAGTGGGACTGATCCTCGAGCCTACTCGAAGCGCAGCTCGCGCTTGAAGACGGGCGCGACGCCGTCCCGGACGGGCACCTCGCCGGGCTTCCTCACCCCATCCTGGTCGTCGTCGGCCGAGGTGCCGACCTCGCCCGACAGCCAGGTTTCGGAGACCCGCATCGGCTGAACCACGGCGTCGAAAAAGGCGCGGCGCCGGTCGTCCACGGTGCCCTCGCCTTCGACCATGCGTGAGACCGCGGCGAGCGTGTCGAGCACCCGGGCCGCAAGCTGCCCGTCGTAGACGACCACACGATCACCGAGGGTCGTCCGATACGCGCCCGCGCCCTCGTCCCAGAAGTGCTGTTCCAGGCGGTCCCAGACCTCGAGGGCCCGCGCACGGGCATCGGCCGAGCCGCCCTCGGCGCGGGCGACGAGGGCCCGGAGCCAGGCGAGCTGGTCGACGAGTCGAACCGCGGACCCCGGATAAGAGAGCCCAAAAACGGTCGCGGACTCGCGGACGAAGCCCTGGCTCCCGAGCATCGTTTGCTCGAGCTGCGCCAGCGCCTCGTCCGCGTCGGCCCGCAAGGCGTCGTCGTTGTCGAGGCCGGCGGCGGCCGTGAGCTCCAGAGCGGTCGCCATGTCCGCGAGAGACAACGCGGAGAGCCCGGCGCCGAGCCCGTTCGTCGCGTCGTACTGCGCCCGCCAGAGGCCCGAGTTCGTGTCGCGCGTTCGTGTGCGCACGGTCTCGACGACGGCGCGCACGACGTTGCGCGCCAGGTCCGGGGCCGGTGCAAAGCCCGCGCGGGTCGCCAGCGGCGCCGAGCGGAACAGGTCGCCCCGCGTGGCACGCAGCTGGGCGACCGAAACGAGGTTGCGCAGGAGGCCCGCCTGCTCCCGCAGCCGGAAGCTCGTGTCCACGGCGCCGAAACCCTCGACTTTGCGGGGGAATCCCTGGGGCGCCGGCGACTCGACCAGACGAATCACCGCCGGCATCCAGGCCCCGCTTCCGGCCACGAGCGGACCCAGGGTCGGCCGCCGCGGGTCGTAGCCGAACGTGCGCTGCACCGAGTCCAGCGCCCACCCGAGCTGCTCAGCAGCGAGGTACGCGCCCAGACCCTCGCCCGCCGTGGTGCCCGGGAAGGTCTCGGTCGCCTCCTCCGCCGTCGCGCCGCCGGCGATCCACTCTCGAACGGCGTCGACCTGCGCCTGAGGGGCGGCCACGCCGAAGTGCTGCGCCTCCCCCGAGAGCAACGCGAGCAAGGGGCTCTCGTCCGGGGTGTCGCGCAGAATCAGGGGCTCGAGCGAGGCCGCGTCGGGGAGCGTCGGCTCGATCGCGCCCTCGCGGTGGCAGCCGGTACAACGCAACGCCACCGCCGGCGCGACGCGCGCGGCATACGTGCCCGCGCCGCGGACGTGGGTCGTCGACGTCCCGGCGACGAAACGTGCGGCGAGCGCTTCGAGGGCGTGCCCCACGGACGGGAGGTCCAGGCCGCGGTCCTCCCCGGAAGCGCCCTGCCAGAGCAGCGTGCGGAAGTCGCTCGTGGCCGTCGGGATGCCGTCCGCGTTGCGTGCCTCGTTGGGGGCACGCAGGAACGCCGCATCGGCCCCACGGTAGGGGAAAACGAGGGGCTGAATGCCCAGCGGGAGCGTCGCCCCCACGGCCGTGGCGAGGACCTGGAGACGCGCCCCCAACGAGTCGTCCACGTTCGAGCCGTTCTCGTTCGTGTCCGGCTCGCCCGTCGCCCCGGCGGCCCGCTCCGTGTTCTCGCGGGACCAGTACCCGTGCATGCCCGCGCGGCTCTGGAGCATCCACGCCTCCACCGCGTCGCGCGCCGCGGCCCACGCCTCGACCTCGCGGCCGTAGGCACGCAGGCGATCGGGTCGGCCCGAGAGCGCACCCGCGTCCGCGAAGAGCGACGCGGCCAGCGCGAAGGTGCCCGCGGCATCGGCGCGCAGCGCGTCCGCGCCATCCACGGCCGCCCGCGCACCCAGCGCGCCGATTTCGTACCGCGCGATCCGGACCGATTCGCCGTTGCCCGCGGCGTCGAACGCCCGGAACCGAAGGTCCGTCGTCACGTCGATGGTCAGCGGCCCCTCCGCCGCGGCAGACGTCGTCGTCGGCTCGGAGCCATCCGTCGTGTAACGCACCACCGCGCCGTCCTCCGGCGTTTGCAGCGCCAGGAGGACCTCGATGGGGCCCAGGTACTGCCCCCCCGGTGGATCGACCACGCTGGCCGGCGGAGACGCGTCCAGATCGTAACGCACGGAGTTGCCCCGCGCACGATTGCCCGCGGGATCTTCGGCGACCCAACTGACGGTGACGGGGCGATCCACCCGGAACTCGGCCACGTCCTGCGCCGTGAACGTCCGCGCGTTCCCGGGGCCCGGTGCGGAGTTGTCCAACGTGTACGAGACCGCGCAGGGCTCGTTGCACGCGATGGACACGGTCGTGGGTTCGAGGAGGAGCTGGCCGTCCGGGGGCGCCGGAGGGTCGAAGGTCACGACGGGCAGCGTGAGGTCGAATCGGACCTTGCCCGAGTAGACCTTGTCGTCGGTGTTGCCCACGCTGTCCGCGATGCGCCAGGTCAGCGTGGTGTCCCGGGCGAGGCTCAGGTTGAGCACGTTCGCGGCGACGCCCGTGCCGAATGCTCGGGGTGTCGGGACCTCGCCCGTGGTCGTGTAGTAAATCGACCCGGGCTCCGAGAGCCGCACCTCGACCACGACCGCCGAGTTGAAGAGCAGGTCCGCCCCGTCGAGGGAAACGGGCTCCGCGCCATTGCGGCGAACGACCGCAGTGGCCGTCGGAGGCTCGGTGTCGACGCGCGTGCCCCCTTCCGGTGCGCAGGCCGCGAGCGCAAGGACGCTCATCCCCAGAGTCGTCGACCTCGAAAGCGTCAAATCACCCATCGCGTTCACCGTGCCCAGACTCGTACTCGCCGCAGAATATCGCACGGCTGCGTGTCCGCCATGAAACCACTCGGCGCCGAAGGCGTTTCGTAGGTCGCCGGAGTTGCAACGGGGGCGCGCTTGTGGCAATCCGCCGCGCCATGCTTCGCCCAGACATTCGCAACATCGCCATCATCGCCCACGTCGACCACGGCAAGACCACCCTCGTGGATGGTCTGCTCCGGCAATCCGGTACGGTCGCTGCCCACTCGCGGGTCCGAGAGCGCGCGATGGACAAGCTCGATCTCGAGCAGGAGCGGGGCATCACGATCCTGTCGAAGAACACGTCCATCCGCTGGAAGGACATCACGATCAACATCGTGGACACGCCGGGGCACAGCGACTTCGGCGGTGAGGTCGAGCGCGTGCTCGGCATGGTCGACTGTGTGCTCCTGCTCGTCGATGCCGCCGAGGGGCCGATGCCCCAAACCCGCTTCGTCCTCCGCAAGGCGCTGGGCCATGGCTTGCGCCCCATCGTCGTCATCAACAAGGTCGACCGGCCCGACGCCCGCTGCGACGAGGTCGTGGACATGGTCTTCGACCTCTTCGTCGCGCTCGAGGCCACGGACGCCCAGCTCGACTTCCCGGTGATCTACGCTTCGGCCCGCGAAGGGTGGGCCTCTCGCGACCTGGCCCACGAGCGCCTCGATCTCAAGCCGCTCTTCGACACGATCCTCGAGCGCGCGTCGCCCCCGGACGTGGACCAGGACGGCACGTTCCAGATGCAGGTCGCGACCATCGACTACAGCGACTTCGTCGGGCGAATCGCGATCGGCCGCATCGAGCGCGGGTCCATCCGCCGCAACGAGCAGGTCGCCGCCGTCGCCCTCGACGGGCGCGTTCGCCGCGGCAAGGTCGTGCGCCTCAACGGCTTCCACGGGCTCGACCAGGTCGAGATCGAGGAGGGGCGCGCCGGGGACATCGTCGGCATCGCCGGCATCACCGACGCGCTCCCCAACGAGACGTTCTGCTCCCCGGACGCCATCGAGGCCCTGCCTCCGGTCGCCGTGGACGAACCGACCATCACCATGGAGTTCATCGCGAACAACGGTCCGCTCGCGGGCCGAGACGGTAAGCACGTCACGAGCCGCAAGGTGCGCGAGCGGCTCGCCAAGGAGCTCCAGTCCAACGTCTCGCTGCGCGTCGAGGACACCGAGTCTCCGGACGTCTTCAAGGTGTCCGGGCGCGGGGAGCTCCACCTCGGCATCCTGATCGAGACCATGCGTCGCGAGGGCTACGAGGTCATGGTCTCCATGCCCCGGGTCATCGTGCGCGAGGGCGAGAAGGGCGCCGAGGAGCCCTACGAAGACGTGACCATCGACTGCCAGGAGTCGTACAGCGGCACGGTGATCCAGGAGCTCAACGAGCGCGGCGGCGAGATGAGCGACCTGCGCAACGGGGACGACGGCACGACGCGCCTCGAGTACCGGATCCCGAGCCGAGGGCTGATCGGCTACCGAAGCCTGTTCCTGACGCAGACCCGCGGCACGGGCACGCTCTACAGCACCTTCTCGGGGTACGGCCCGATGAAGGGCGCGTTCAAGCGGCGGTCCAACGGCGCCCTCGTGGCGATGGAGGCCGGTCAGGTCACGGGATACGCCCTGGAGACGCTCCAGGAGCGCGGTACGCTCTTCGTGGAGCCCGGCGACCAGGTCTACGCGGGGCAGGTCGTCGGCGAGAACTCGCGGCAGGGCGACATGGTCGTCAACCCCTGCAAGGCCAAGAAGCTCGACAACATGCGCAGCGCGAACAAGGAGATCGACGTCCGCCTGAACGTGCCGCGCAAGCACGCCCTGGAAGAGGCGCTCGAGTACATCAACGACGACGAGCTCGTCGAGGTGACGCCGACCGCCATTCGGCTGCGCAAGCGCCTGCTCGACCACACCGAGCGACGCCGACTCGAGAAGATCGCCGAGGGCTGATTACTCCTGGTCGCGACGCGCCTGCGCCTCGCGCCAGAAGGCCTCGCGGACGTTCGGCCACCCGCCCAGCACCAGCTCGAGCTCCTCCTCGTCGAGGCAGACGACCTGGGCCGACGGCCCCGCGATCACCGTCGCTCGCGACGTGCGCTGGTCCATCGCGGCCACGAGCCCCGCGAAGTCGCCCGGGCTGAGCACGGTGACCGCGTGGCCCTCGCGATAGACCTCGAGCGAGCCTTGAGTCACCAGGTAGAGGCCCCCCGGCTCGGCGCCCTCCGCAAAGAGTTCCTCGCCCGGCGACAGTGAGATGGGGTGGAGGCGCCGTGCGAGCGCGGTGCGCTCAGCCCCCGTCAACGAGCCGAAGAGGGGCCCGCCGGCGAGCAGACGCGTCACGATGTGCTCTTCGGCCATCTGCTCGAGCGCTCGGTCGAGGGCGGGATAGTGACGACGCAGGAAAGCCAGCGTCGGCGAGACGAGCTTCAAGACCTCGACCTCGACCAGCGCCCGCGCTTCGACCTCGAAGGGCCGCTCGTGCAGGAGCTCGACATCGCCGATGATCTCACCCTGCCCGACGATGCCGAGCACGACGGCATTGCCGCGGTGGTGAAGCTCCAGACGCACCTGGCCGTGCAGCACGACGTAGAGTGCGTCGGGCGGGTCGCCGACCTCGACCAGGGTCGTGCCCGCCGAGAAAAGGCGCCGCTCGGCACGGCGCGCCACCTCGCCCAGGGCCGCCCGGGGCAGGCCGCTGAAGAGGGGGATGACGGGCAGCGCGTTGCGTGTCGCGGCCACGCTCGAGTCCTCGGCGGACAGCACGTCGTCGTCTTCGACCGGCTCCGCGGCCTCGACCTTCGACGAGACGTGCACGTTCACGTCGATCGTCGCCGTGGGATCGTTGGAAGAGCCCGAGTCCATGGACGGTGAAACCTCGAAGAGCTCGGGCTCCTCGAGATCGACCGTCCCCGTGGACCGGTTCTCGTGCATCTCGAGGTCGATGGTCGAGCGGTCGTCGTCGCCATAGTCCCCCGTGCCGCCGGTGCTCAAGAGCTCCGCGCCGAGCTCATCGGGCGAATGCACCGCCACCAGAGCCGACGCGTCCATCGGGGCCTGACTGTTGTCGAGCCCGGACAGCTCTTCGAGCGGGTCCTGGAGGACAGACGAGACCACACCGACACGGAGCGCGTTGCGCGGCGCCCGCGCATACAGCTCGGCGAGGAAAAGCGGCGCCTCGGAGTTTTCGGGGTCGACCTCGAGGACCAGGCGCGCGTATCCAACCGCGTCGTCCCAGTGCCCTTCTCTCAGGAGGTCGCGGGCAAGCCCGAGCCACTCTCGGACCGCGTCACGCTTCCGACCGTCGGCCAGGTACAGGCGCGCGAGCCGCTCGCGGTGCCCGCGGTGATGCGGTTCGAGCTCGACGAGACGGCGGAAGTTGCGAATCGACGCGCGGACGTGCCGAGGATCGCTGGGAAGCTCCGGGTCATCGGGCGGTGTCGAACCCATCGCGGCTCTGCCTAGCACACTCGCCCCGCAATTTGACCCCGAAGTGTCCCGAAGACGCGCGTTTCTGATGAGGCCCCGTCTCGTTCTCTGGCATTCTTGCGCCCGCACGCGGGCGACCGGCTGCGTTGACCGGAGAAGATTCGGACGTGTCTCACTTCGCACTGCGCTGGCGCGCCCCCGCGGCCCTGCTGGCTCTGACCGTGACGGTGCTCACGAGCCCGGGTGCGCGTGCCGGGGAGGACGGGGTCCTGACGCGGGCCGAGGAAGCGCGGCAGAAGGCCCTGGAAGTGGAGCGGGACACACTCGTCCGCGAGATCGTGGAGCGCCGGTTGATGCGTCTGCCTCCCGAGACCGTGCACGGCGCGGCCTTCGAGCACGCCTCCGTGCGAGACGCCGTGGACCGGATGTTGTTGCTCGACCAGGCGATGCGCGTCACGGAGTTGGGGGGAGTCGAGAACCTGGACCGCCTCTTCCTCGCCCTCGCGGGTATCCGAGGGCGCGCCCCCCGCGACGCCGTTCGCGCACGAGACGTGCTCGCCGACCGTCTCGCTCTGAGTCGCGAGGAGCGCGCGGAGGCCGCACGGACCGAGCTTGCGCTGTCGCGGGCGCTGGCGGAGCGCGAGGCGAAACCCGCGGACGCGCGCCCCCTCGCCGGCCCCGAGACGCAGCGACTCGATTCGCCCGGGCCGGCCCCGGGGCAGCCGTCGGTGGCCGCCCTCGACTACATCCCCGTGTCGCCGGAAGAGCTCCTGACCCTACGCGCGCGCCATCTCGCGGACGGTCGAGCCAAGGAGCAAACCTGGTACGACCGCCTACACGCGGACCCTCTGGCGGACCAGAAGTGGCGCGAGCGAGAGCTCGCACATCAGCAGCGTGTGGCGCGGATGGCCACGACCCACGAGATCAGCCGGGGGCCTTCCTACCAGCTCGGCGTCTGGCTCCAGGAGACCTGGAAACAGAAGGAGCCCGTCGGGCTCGCGCTCATCGCGATCGTGGTCGCCGGTCTCGGGCTGGGGGGCGTCTTGCTGTTCCAGGTGCTGCGGAGTCGCCGATGAGGCGCGGGTGCAACCGAGCGCTGGGCGCCGCGCTCCTGGCCTTGTGGCTCGGCGCCTGCGCCGACGAGCCCCCCCCGCCGGGTCCGCCGCCGGGTGAGCTCGAGCTCACTTCCGGGCAGGAGGCGATGCGCGCCGGCCAGTACGTCGTGGCCGAGGGCCTCTTTCAGCGCGCCTTTTCGCGCGGGGCCGACGCCGCGACGAGCCTTCTCTGGCAAGCCCGGGCCCGTCTCGCGCTGGGCCTCGTCGACGGCGCCCTCGAGCTGCTGACGCGCCTGTCGGACCTGTACCCGACCCACGCCGAAGGCCGGGTGCTCCGGGTCCGGTTGGCCCTGATGATCGGAGACCACGAGCAGGCCTTCGAGCAACTCCGGCTCCTCGAGCGGCACGCGCCCGGCACGGCCGAAGGCGCGCTGCTGGAGGTCGAGCTGTACCTCGCGCTGGGCCTGCCTTCCCGCGCCGAGCGCGCGATCGTCGCGGGCAGGGCGCGGTTCCCGGACCTGCCCGAGTGGGCGTTCCACGCCGCAAAGGCGGACCTGCTCCGCGCTTGGGTCTCGGCGGCGCGAGGCGCCTACGCCCAGGCGGCGACCACCCTGCCCCACGGCCTGGGGCACGCCCGCAACGCCTGGTTCGCCGGGGTCCTCGGTGAGACCGACCGGGCCGAGCGCGCCTGGCTCGACGCCGTCGCGAGCGCGGCCGGACAGGGCGCGCCGTTGAGCCTCTCCAGCGACTTCTACGCCCACCAGGGCCGTTTCGACGACGCCGTCGCCGACCTACGCGCGCTCGAAGGGGTGCTCGGGCACGGCTCACCCGACCTGGCGCGGCGCGTGGCCGCGCTCCTCGTGCGTGTCGGACGCCACGCGGACGCCCAGGCGGTCCTGAAGCCCTACCTTCAGCGCCGGATGAACGACTTCACCGCGCAGCGCGAGCTCGTGACGAGCTACCTCGCCGAGGGCAAGTCCACCGAGGCCTCCGCCACGCTCGAGGTGCTCGTGTCGAAGGACCGCAACAGCGCGGCCACCCACTACCTGACCGGGCTCTCTCGACTGCTCGCGGAGGACTCGACCGGCGCGCGTACGGCGTTCCAGGAGTCCCGCACGCTCGGCGCCGGACATCTGCCCATCGACCTCGCCCTCGCGGCCGTGGCGCTGTTGACCCGCGATTGGTTCGACGCCGAGTTCCAGGCCCGGAAGTCCCTGGAACAGACGCCCCACGACACGCTCGCGGTGACCGTCTGGGCGGCGAGCCGCAAGTATCAGGCCCAGGTCCCCGCCGCGCAGGTTCTGCTCGATCGCCTCGCCGTGCTCGAGCCTGCGGCCGCGACACGCGCCCGGGCGCTGCTCTCACTCCCGACACCGGCGCCGGGCGCGCCCGTGGAGTCGCGCGACCTGAACCTGCCCTCGGAGCTGCTCGACCGGGTCATCGCGCCGGCCCCCGTGCCCGCGACACTGTCGCCCTAGCAGGCTGCTGAAAAAGCGTCCTGCCAGGGCCCGTGCAGTTACGGCGCGGAGATGCCGATCCGGGTCTCCAACGCGCCGCCCAGGACCAGCCAGCCATCGAAGAAGGTCGGCGGATCACCGAAGCTCGGGCGCAGGGTCAACGAGGACAGTCGAGGGGCGAAGGCCGCAAACGCGCTCGCGTCGACCTCCACGCTGGGGATCGCGAGGCTCAGCCCACCCGCCAGCGCGCGCTCGAGCTCAGGCCACACCGCGGCCCCGAAGAGGAGCGCCAGGGCATCGGCCGAGAGGACGGGTCGGTCATCGGCCTGCTCGAGCAGCTCCGCATCGACCCTCGGCTCGTCTTCCGTCACCAGCCCGAGCGCTCCGCCCGCGTTCGGCGCCAGAGACAGTCCGGCACGCAGGCGGAGTGCGTATACGTCCGCGCGCGCCGCGCCCACGGCACGGATCTCGACGCGAAGCTCGCCGATCTGGACCTCCAGCGGCCACGCCGAGCCCGGCTCACCCGGAGCCACGACCGGCGGGAGGCGGGCGTCGAGGCGGATCGCGCCAAGTCCCATGCCGAGCTCGGGGGGGAGCGGGGGCTCGAGCTGCAGCAGACCCGTCCGCCAGACCTCATGCAGCAGGCCGTTGAGCAGCTCGAGGCGGAGCAGCAGCGCCAGCGGCCGCTCGCTGTAGGGCGGCGGCGGCGTCGCCGGGAACGCCGGGACTCCCGGAACGCCCTCCGCCGGTGCGGCGACCGCCCGTCCCTGGTCGATGGCCCCGTCCAGCTCGAGGTCGAGGCGACGGTCGCGCGCGGCGTCGACCCCCGATGGAACGAGCGAGAGCGTGAGCGACACGACGGGCGCGCCCGGCAGGCCGGTATCCAGGTTGATCGGCAGGGCCCTGAGCGAGCCCACGAGCCCGCCGAGCCCGTCCGAAAGGAAGCCCGGCAGCTCGTCCCGAACGACGGATACCACGACCTCGCCGGCGAGGGTCTCCACCACCTCGCGCAGGCGGCTGCCCAGGCTCTCGAGCAGCGCATTCGCGGACGGATCAGCCAGCCGACCGACCAGGCGCTCGACCACGACCCCGGCGTCACGCGTGGCGACGACGAGCGCGCCCTCGGCGTCGACGGAGAGGTCCACGAGCGCGAACGCGGCGATGGAGGCGTCGAGCGCGCCGTCGAGGGAGATCGACTCGCCCTGAAACGAGAACGCACCCTCCGTGGAGATGCGGACTTCCGGGAGCCGCAAGAAGAGCTCGAGGCCCGACGGGACGACCCGCAGAGCGACCTCGGGCAGGCCCAGCGTGAAGTCCGTGACACGGAGGCGCAGCACCTCGCCCTCCGCGATCTCGGGCACGGCGAGGAGCGCGGAGGCATCGGCGAGCGCAAGAGCGCTCACGAGTAGGCTCGCGAGGTCGTCGAGCACGACCTCGGGCGGTTCCGGTGCGACCGGCGCGCGGTCCGCGTCCAGCAGGGCCTGGGCGATGCGCAGAGAGGCCGAGGCGCCGAGCCGCACGCCCTGCGCATCGGCCCTGATCCAGCGGGGCGCCCAGAGCACGTCGCGCACCTCACGGGCGGGCGGGCGGCGGACCCCGTCGTCGGCCGTGACCTCGACCCGGTTCACGCCGAATCGCGCCGGCACGTCGAGGGAGAAGTCCCCCGTAGGCCCGACGGCGACCTCCTCGCCGTTGACGCGCACGGTGACGGCGCCCCCGGAATCCGAGGCGTTGCCGCGGACGGGGATGCTCTCCGTGCGATCACCGCCGAGCGCCGCGCCCCGGGCCGGCGACACGACCGTGAGCTTGGGTGGGCCCGCGTCCACCCAGAACGCGGCGCGCCCGCACACGGCACCCACCGTACACGCGAGCACCGCGCCCGGGCCCTCGCCGAGGAAAGCCAGGTCTCCGGCGGCGCCGACCACGGCGCGTCCCGGGGGCACGGTCTCGAAGGTGAAGTCGGCGTCGTCGAGGGCTCGACCCGCCCGGTCGAAGGCCTGAGCACGGACGACGACGGCCTCCTCGATGCCGTAGAGCGGGCGCCGTGGCTCCAGAGCCACCTCCACCCACCCCACCGCCACGGGCTCCGGGGGCTCCAAACCGGCGTCCGGTGTGGGTCCCGAGCCGCCGTCGTCGAGCGCGCTCGTCGCGTCCTGGGGGGTGACCGTGGCGTCCGACCTCGGCGGCAGGCTCGCCTCCACAGGTGCGCCGTCGGGTGCGACCGCGTCCAGCACGCCCGCGTCCCCCGCCTTCACGCCTCGAGGACCCGTGGAGCTCGTGTCCTCACACGCGAGCGCGAGGAAGACGAGCGCAGACAGGGACAGTCGAGACCAGCGCCTCATTCTCCGAACTCCCCATCGACGTTCCAGTGCGAGACCGTGCCGCCCAGTGAGAGGCGACGAAGCCCGATGCGTGTGCCCGCCGGCACGCCGTAACGGACGAGGTCGTCGGGCAACGCGAAGTCGGGGATCGGCAGCGTGGGCAGCGCCCCGTTCAGAGACGAGTCGAGCAGGGATTGAACGACCCGCGTCATCAGGCGCTCGAGTGTGGCCCGGCCCTCGCCGCTGAGCTGGAGGCCCTCGGCGGCCAGGGAGAGCCGCTCCACGACGATGCCTTGTCCGGCCCCGAAAACGAGCCGATTGCCGGCCTCGACGGCGACCGTGGCCGTCGCCGAGGCCGCGAGGGTCAGACGCAGCGGCTCGTCGAAGACCCCGGGGAGTCGCAGTCGGACGGACGCGGGGCCGAGAAAGAGACGCAACGTTGAGCCGTCGCCGGTCCCGAGGGCCGCGGGGGGCAGCAGGACGGAGAGCTCGAGCTCGGCGCCGTCTCCGAGTCCACCGAGCAGGTCGGCGCCGTCGTCCACCCGAAACAGGCCCCCGCGCCAGGCCGCGACGAGCAGCTGGTTGACGAGGCCGAGGGAGACGGAGGCCGCGGCGGAGCCCCGCCCCGGCACCTCGATCGCGACGGGCCCAGGCGGGAGAGGTACACCCGGGAGCGGTGTCGCCTCCACGGCGGGCCCCGAAACGGAGCTCGCGACCCCGAGCACGAGCCGCGCCGCGTTCGAGGTCACCGTGGAGAAGCCGAAGCCCAGGCCGAGCGCGATGGGGTCGCCGCCGCCGAGCGCGGGGAGTTCGACCGCCGCGTCGAAGGCCGAAACGTCCAGACCGGAGAGCACGCCGGTCAGGAGCGCGTCGACCTCGGACTCGAGGAAGCCCCGGAGCGCGTCGGCGACGGTCGTTCGCACGGTGCCCTCGAACGCGGAGAAGACCAGGTCGAGGAGCGCCCCCGTGAGGAAGCCATCGAAGTCACTTTGCAGAGACCCGACGTTCACGGCGTCGATGGAGCGGATGTTGACCTGGGGGCGACCGTTGGCGAGGCCCAGGCCGAACGTGAGGTCGAGCGCGATGAAGTCCGCGGTCAAGGTGCCCGTATTGCCGAGCGTGCCGAGGAGTCGAACGTCGAGTTCCACACGGTTGATGCGCCCCTGAACGCGGAGTCCATCGTCGACCAGAGACAGCGTGACCGTGTTCGGCCCGCGCACGCGCAGGCCCCGGTACTCCGCGCCGAGGCTGAGCACGCACAGGCCGAGCACGCGCTGACGACACTCGTTCGGGAGCACCGGATTCTGAGCGCGCAGCGCCTGGTCGATGGTGTCCACCAGCGCCTGCGAGCCCAGGACGTTCCGCAACAGGTCCGCCAGGCTGGAGATGGGCCGCGGCGGCTCTCCGTCGTCGACCGCTCGCTGTCGCAGCACGAGCTGCAGCGCGTCGTTCAGTGGGCGGTCCTCCGCCGCCCACGCGTCCGCGGCGAACCATGCGCAGAACGTGCTGGTCTCGTTGCCCTGCACGTCGGTCGCGACGAGGTCCACGACGTTGAGGCCCCACTGCCCGGGCACCTCCACCTCGAAGCGCCCCGAGGCGTCCACGACGGCGTCGTCCCCGTTGACCTGGAGGCGCGCGACACCCACGACGTCGGCCACCTCGCCCTGCAACCGCACGGGACCGAGGCCACGGATCTCGCCGAGGGTCGGCGTCGTGCACCGCACGGCCGGTCCGCCCTCGTCCACCACGACGGTGCGCTCGGCGCACAAGGCGGGGTCGAGCTCGGGCGCATCGACGCAGACCCGCAAGCGATACGTGCCGGGTGCGGCGAGCCGATACCGGCCGTCGCCGAAGCTCGGCAGCGCGGGCTCGGTGCTGAAGACGAGCGGCGCGTCGGGCAGTCGATTGCCGAAGCGGTCCGTGACGAGCACGGCGAGCGTGACGACCTCGTCGACGCTGTAGACGGCCTGCACCGGCAGGACATCCATCGCGATGCTGGAGGGCTGGTCGGGCAACACCTGGAGCTCCACGGCGTTCCCGGAGCCGACCCCGGGCAGCTCGCACGCAACGAGAAAACGACCGGCCTCCGTGAAGGTGAGTCGCGTGCCATCGGCGTTCGCCCCGGGCCCTTCCGGGCTCACGCGCAGGGTCGCGTCGGCCGCGACGACCGGATTGCCCTCCGCGTCGAAGGCGGCACAGGTCACGATCACCTGCGAATCCACCTGCACGATCGGGGTGTCGACCTCCGCCAGGACCGTGACCGCCGGACCGGCGAAGACATCCCAGCGCGCCGGGGACGGATCTCGCAGGCCGAGGGCGTCGGCCACGCAGGTCACGACGTAGGCGCCGGCCCGCTCGCCGACATATCCCGGGCCCATGCCCTCGCCGTCGGCCGCCACACGCCAGCCCACGGCCGGACGCAGCTCCACACGTGTCATCACACCCGGAACGGGGACGCCCTCGGGATCGAGGGCCTCGCAGGTCACCCGATTCGACAAACCGGCTGTCGTCGACGGCAGTCCGAGGCGTGTGTCGAGCGAGATGATCGTCGTCGGCGGATCGACCCAGGCGGCGTCGACGGGCACCGCGACGTCCGGGGTAGCGTCCTGGAGCGGGGCCGCGTCCTGCGGCGCGGGGTCGGTGTCCCGGGGCGGGGCCGCATCCTCGGCGACCTCGGCGTCCCCCTCGACGCGCAGGTCGGGCCGAACGGCGCTGGCGTCTCGCGCCCCCGCCCCGATGCGTCCGCCGGTGGTGTCGTCGCCGCACCCCACGGCGCTCCCCAGCCCCCACAACAGGAGCCCGAGCGTCTGGGCGAAACGCCTCGTGCCCCCCATCTTCGAGCGGATCTCAGCCATGCACGCACCATATCCGAAGTCGTTCGTGCCTCGCGCGGCCGCGCGTGCCCCACTCTGCGGTTGCCAGTTTGGCCCTACCCGTTGATAGTCTGCGGCCGCAACCGTGAGGCCCTCGGGGCCGAGAAGGAAGACCGCCATGAGCGAGCAGAACGACGAGAACCTCGAGCCGCGGCGTATCGTGTGGATTCGAGACGAGGACACCGACGAGTCCCTCGACATGGAGGTCTTCCTCGAGCTCGAGCAGGACGGCCGGACCTACGCGCTCATCACGCCGCCGGTGCCGACCGTGAACCTCTTTCAGGTCGACGACGCCGAGGCCGCCGAGGAGGGTGAGGCCCTCAACGAGGCCGACCTCGATACCTTCAAGGCGCTGCGCCCGCAGATCGACGAGTTCCTCAAGCCGTGGGGGGTGACCGTCTCGGTCAAGGGCAGCGAAATCCGGCTCTCCGACGAGCTTCCGGAGCAGGTGTATGCGGACTCTCCGCTCCTCGAGATCGAGGCCGACGAGGAGCCCGAGACCTTCTTGCAGCTCGGCGAGCTCGACTCCGGCGACACCCTGTACTGGCTCCTGATGCCGAGCCCCCCGCCGCTGTACGCCGTGGCGCTCCAGGGCGACCAGGCGACCTACCTGTCGGACGAAGAGCTCGAGCGCCTCCAGCCCCTCTTCGACGAGGCGATGGCCGAGATCGACGAAGAGATCGAGGACGGCGGGGCCGAGAAGAACTGAGGTCGAAGATGCGCGAAGTCGTGCTCGTCTCCGCGGTCCGCACGCCGATCGGGCGGATTCGCGGCGCGCTCTCGGGGATCCGTCCGGACGACCTCGCCGCGCAAGTCATCGCGACCGTCTTGCGTCGCATCGGCCTGCCCGGCGAAGAGGTGGACGAGGTCTTGCTCGGCTGCGCGAACCAGGCCGGCGAGGACAACCGGAACGTCGCGCGGATGGCGACCCTGCTCGCGGGGCTGCCCCACAGCGTGCCCGCGATGACGGTGAACCGGCTGTGCGCCAGTGGTTTGAGCGCCGTGAACACCGCGGCCCGCACCATCGCGTGTGGGGACGCGGAGGTCATCGTCGCGGGCGGCGTCGAGAGCATGAGTCGCGCGCCGTGGGTCATGCCGAAGGCGGACGGGCCCTTCCCGAGCGGCAACGTGACGGTCTTCGACAGCGCGCTCGGTTGGCGTTTCCCGAACCCGGCGATGGAGAAGCTCTTCCCCCTCGAGGCCATGGGCGAGACCGCCGAGAACCTCGTCGAGCGCTACAACCTGAGCCGCGAAGCCCAGGACGAGTACGCGCTCTCGAGTCACCGCCGCGCGCTCGAGGCGCAGGCGAGCGGCGCCTTCGACGCCGAGATCATGCCCGTCGAGCTCGCGCAGAAGAAGGGGCCGCCCCTCGTCGTGTCGAAGGACGAAGGGCCCCGTGCGGACACGAGCCTGGAGTCCCTCGGTCGACTGGCGCCCGCGTTCCGCAAGGGTGGCTCGGTCACCGCCGGCAACAGCAGCACCCTGAACGACGGCGCCGCCGCCGTGGTGCTGATGTCCGCGGAGCGCGCGCGGGCCGCCGGTCTCGAGCCCCTCGCGCGTTTCCGCGCCGCGGCCGAGGCGGGGGTCGATCCGCGCGTCATGGGCATCGGACCGGTGCCCGCGGTGCACAAGGCGCTTCAGCGCGCAGGCCGGCGCGTGGACGACGTGCGGCTCTTCGAGCTGAACGAGGCGTTCGCCGCCCAATCCCTCGCGGTCCTTCAGGACCTGGCCGTGGGCACGGAGCGGGTCAACGTGAACGGCGGCGCCATCGCGCTCGGCCATCCGCTGGGCAGCTCAGGCGCCCGTGTGCTCACGACGCTCGTCTACGCGCTCAGGGCGCGCCAGGGCGGACTCGGGGTCGCGACGCTGTGCGTCGGCGTCGGTCAGGGCGTCGCGACGGTCATCGAGGTTTGACCCGGGGCGTTTCGCCGGCGTCCACGGCGTCGGCGGGGCTCTTGACCTCGCGCGGCCAGAGGTCGCGGGTCCTCAAGCACTGTGCCCGATCCGGCCCGTACCGGAGCTCGAAGGGCACGTAGACGAGGCACGAGCCGTCTCGGCAGACCTCTTCGCAGGTCGCGTAGGTGGACTCGTGTCGGTACTCCTTCGACAGCCCCGTGGACGTGCTGATCACACGGTCGTAGGTCTTGCCCTTGCCGCCGCCCTGCTCGTTCACGCTGTGCAGGCTGGTCATCAGGCCGTCAGGTACACCCCGGGCCCACATGCCCCGCTTCGCGCGAATCGCCTCCCGCTGCGCCTTCAGGAGCTTTTCGTCCACGGGCGGTTGGATGGCGTAAACGTGCCCGTAGCCCTCGCGGATCATCGCCTCCGTCAGGTCCGCGCAGTACACGAGCATGCGCCCATAGTGGTCCTTCTTGCCGTCCCACGCGCAATGCCACACGTGGCTGCGGGCGAACCGCGTGGCGTTCTTCGTGACCTTGAAGAGCTCGAAGGCGGTCCACTTGGGCCAACTGTGCACCGGTCCGTAGCTCTCCAGGGCGTTGTAGCCCATCAAGCGGACCTGCTGACGTTGGAACTTGCCCTCGAGGAAGCGGAAGCTGTCGCCGTCGTTCCATGAGACGGCGACGCGCTCCTCGTCGATGATCACCGCAGACGGCGGCATCATGAAGCCGACGGGCTCGGCGAGGGTGAGCAGCACGGCGAGCAGGGTCAACACGGCCTCACTCCTTCCACAGCATCTTCCAAGGATGCCGCTTCAAGTCCCGCAGCATTTCTTTCAGGTCGTCGTAGATCTCCTGGTCGACCAGGAGCTGACCGGCGGTCCCGCGCCCCATCGCGATGCCCTGGGTGATGGCCGAGGCGTCACGCGCCGCGCTGCGCGCATGGGCGCTCAAGGGCTCCAGGTTCTCGAGGGTCGCCTCGATGCCCGGTCGATGCTTCTGCACGACCTCGTTCACGGTGCTCACGGTCTGATCGACCGTGCCGAGCGTGCGCCGCGCGGTCTCGGCAAGCGGTCCCGACTCACGCGCGAAAACCTCGCTCACCGTGCGCACGTTTTGGACGATCGCGCCGACGTTCTCGCCCGACCCCACGCCCTCGCGCAGGGACCGGACCAGCACCGCCGCGTCGGCCGAGGTCGACTCCAGGTTCTGCGCGATCGCGTCGATGCGACCGCGATTCGCGACCAGCACCTCGTCGAGGTGCCCCGTCAGTCGAATCAGATTGCCGACGAGCTCGCCGAGCTTCGGCCCGTCCATGCCGCCGAGCGCTTGCTCGATCTTGCCGAGGATCGAGCTCGCCTTCGCGAAGAGCAGGTCCATACGCGCGGGGTCGTGGGCCCGGATGTGCGCGCCGTCCGTCCACTCCGCGGCGTTCAGGGAGCCCGGCACGATCTCGAGGTACTTCTCGCCCAGGACACCTTGCGTCGTGACGAAGAACTCCGAGTCCTTGCGCACCGCGGGCGCCATGTCTTCGTCGACCGAGACCTTGAGCCGCACGTTCACGGCCGGGGCCTCCCCCGGCAGCAGCTCACTCTTCCGTGCGTCGCGTGCGACCAGGAACTCCACGTGCTCGACGCGTCCGGCCCGCACGCCCGCGATCTTCACGGGCGCCCCCTTCAGGATGCTCCCGGAGTCGGCGAGCTCGATGTAGAGCGTGCGCTGCGCACCCACGCTGACGCTCCCGAGGACGAGCACGAAGCCCGCCAGGAGCACCAGGGCGACCAGGATCAGGGCGCCCACGCGGATCTGAAGGCTGCGCTCGCTCACGTCTCCCCTCGCCTCATAGCTCCATGGGCCCTTCCACCTCGCCCCGCACGAACTGCCGAACGACCGGGTCTTCCGAGGCCAGGAACTCCCCGCGGGTGCCGTCCAAGCGAACCTTGCCCTGATACAACATCACGATGCGGTCCGCGATCCCGAAGATGCTGCGGAGGTCGTGGCTCACGACGATGCTCGTCACACCCGTCCGGTCACTCATCTCGCGGATGAGCCGGTCGACCCGGACGGCGTTCACGGGGTCGAGCCCCGTGGTGGGTTCGTCGAAGACGACGTACTCCGGGGAGAGTGTGAGCGCCCGAGCGATGGCCACCCGCTTTCGCAACCCATCGCCGACCTCCGCGGGCCAACGGTCGGCCATCGTGTCCATGTTCACGAGCGCCAGCTTCTCCCGCGCCGCCGCCAGCGCTTCGGGCTGCTTGAGCCCCAGGTGTTTGCGAATGGGGAGAGCGACGTTCTCCAGCAACGTCATGCTGTCGAAGAGCGTGCTGTGCTGGAAGACCATGGCGCAGCGCTTGCGCAACGCGAAGAACTGCGCCTCGGTGAAGTCCGTGATGTCCTCGCCCTCGAACCGGATGCGCCCGCTGTCCTGCCGAATGAGACCTACGAGGTGCTTCACGAGCACGCTCTTGCCCGCGCCGCTCTTGCCGATGATGAAGACGATGCGTCCCGTCGACACCGTGATCGAGACGCCGTCCAGCACACGTTGCGCCCCGAAGGCCTTGTGGATGTCGATGAACTCGATCACCCGCCCCCTCCGAATCGCAGCGCGAAGGCCACGCCCCCGATCACCAGGTCGAGCATGATGACGGCGAGGCTCGCGTTGACGACGGACTGGGTGGTCGCGCGACCGACGCCCTCGCTCCCGCCCCGCGCCTTCAGTCCGCTGTGGGCGGCGATGACCGGGATGACGTAGCCGAAGACGACGACCTTCACGAAGCCCTCCAGCACGTCCGCCGCCCGGACGAGGTCAAAGTTGATGTAGGTCTCGGGGTTCGTCTGGAACGCCGCGTGGGTGATCCACATGCCCGCGACCCACGCCGAGGTCGTCCCGACGACCCACAGGACCGGCACCATGAGGGTGCCCGCCAGGACCCGCGGCTTGACGAGGTAGTCGATGGGCCCGGCGTTGCTCATGCGCAGCGCGTCCACCTGCTCGGTCACGACCATGCTGCCGATCTCCGCGGCGATGCCGGTGCCCACGCGGATGGAGACCATCAGTCCGACCAGCGTCGGCCCGAGCTGGCGGACGAGGATCGGCAGGGTCGCCGCCCCCATCAAGGAGGTGTCGCCGAAGATGCGTTTGGCCTGAAAGCCCGTCTGGAAGTTCAGGATCGCCCCGAGGAAACCCAGCGTCACGAGGATGAAAAAGACGCTCCGATTGCCGATCTCGAAGGCTTGCCTGAGGACGACCCCAGGGGGTGGACGTCGACGCGCGGTCGCGTGCGCGGTGCGGACGCCCAGGTCCACGATGCCGCGCACCTCTTCGACCGCAAAACGGATGAGCCCGACGCTCACTTCAATATCCACGTAATGAAGTAATCGAGAACAAAGATGCCGATGGCCGCGGCGACCACGCTGGCGTTGACGGCGCGTCCGACCCCGATGGCGCCGCCGCGGACCGCGAGCCCGAAGTGGCAGCTGACGAGCCCGATCGCGGCGCCGAAGGCCCCGGACTTGGCGATGCCGTTCATGAAGTCGGCGATCGTCACGTACTCGATGAAGCTGTTCCAGAACACCCAGGGGTCCACCCCGAGCATCGCCCAGCTCGTCGAGATGCCACCGACGAGGGCGAACGCGTTCCCGATGATCGCGAGCAAGGTCATCATCGAGACCATGGCGAAGATGCGGGGGAGCACCAGGTAGCCGATGGGGTCGATGGCCAGCGCCCGCAGCGCGTCCACCTGCTCGGTGACCTGCATCGTGCCGAGCTCGGCGGTGTTGTTCGCCCCGACCCGCCCCGAGAACATGAGGCCCACCAGCAGCGGCCCGATCTCACGGAAAACACTGAACCCGAAGGCCCAACCCACCACGTCGTAGGCCCGGAACTTGATGACGTTCGCGCCCGTCTGGATGACCGCGATGGCGCCCGCGAAGAGCGCCGTGGTGGCGACGATCGGCAGCGACTCGACCCCCACGCGGTAAAGAATCCGCCAGGTCTCGAATCGATCCAGGCGGGGGCGAAGCGCGGCGCGCGCGACCCGGAGGGTGAAGAGCGCGAGCGCGCCCACGGTCTCGGAGAGGTCGAGGGCCGCGGCGCCGAGGCGCGCGAAGAGCGGGGTCATCCGAGGTCCTCGCCCTTCAAGAAGGCGCGCAAGCCCGGAAGTGTGCTGGCGTCGGCCTCGGCGAGCGTTCCCGCGAAGGCGACTCGGCCCGCCTCGAGCAGCACGACGTGGTCGCACAGACGCCACAGCGCCTCGACCTCGTGGCTCACGATGATCGCGGTCGCCGCGTTCTCGGCGCGGAGCTGCGCGAGGAGCGCGAAGATCCGGTTCGTCGTGACCGGATCCAGCCCGGCCGTGGGATCGTCACAGAGCATCACGGGCGGATCGTGCACCATGGCGCGGGCCAGGCACACCCGCTTCTTCATGCCGCCCGAGAGCTCGGAAGGGAGTTTCTGCCCGACGCCGGGAAGGCTGACCTGCTCGAGGCGCCGGGCCGAACGTCGCTGGATCTCGTCCGTGGGCACGCCCCCGAGCTGCTCCAGCGGGAACGCGACGTTCTCCCCGACCGTCATGAAGTCGAAGAGCGCGTAGTTCTGGAAGACCATGCCGATCCGACTCCGGACCCGCATGAGCGCCTCTTCATCCAGGGCGGTGACCTCGTCCTCGTCCACGAAGACACGCCCCGCGTCCGGCCGCAGCAAACCGCAGATGGTCTTCAAGATGAGCGTCTTGCCCGCGCCGCCGGCGCCGATGAGCGCCAGGGCGCGCCCGGTCGGGACCTCGAGGCTCACATCCTCGAGCAGCGCGACCCCTTCTCGCCGCAGGGTGACGTGCTCCAGGCGGATCACAGGGCATCCCCTCGCCGCCGTGGATCCGAGAGGCCCGTGTGCAAGCTGCCGGGACGTCGAACGAGGGTCGGTCCGCGGCCGTCCAGCGCGGCGCGGGCGGCGTCGGCAAAACGCGAGTCACCGTGTTGCTCGAGGAGTCGGTGGAGCCACTCCGTGCGCGCCTCTTCTTGACCGCGCAAGGCCGCGATCCCGGCCAGCCCCCACATCGCGTCGTCTCGCCAACGGCTCGTGGGGAACTCGTCGAGGACACGCTGAAACGCGCGCTCGGCCGCGTCGAGGTCGCCCCGCTCGTGAAAGTGCAGGGCGCCAATCATGTGCGCCGCGTCGTCGAGCTTGTTGCTCCGGTAGTCGCCCAGCCAGGTGCCGGCCGCGCGCCGGAGCGCGAGGAACGCTTCGTAGACCCCGATCGCCGCGTCCACGCGACCCTGGCGCCGCTCGATGCCGGCCAGGATCCAGTGGGCGTCGTCGACGAGGGCGCTGCGTCGCGAGAACCGCGCGATGAAGTCGCGCAGACCGTGCCGCGCGCCGCCGAGGTCGCCGAGCCTGTTCAGCCGCACCCAGGCGGCCCAGAAGCACGCATTGTCGGCGACCGAGGTCTCCGCGAGCTCCGTGGAGACACGGTCCAACCACTGCACGATCGCGCGGTCATGCGCGCGGTCGTGGGCCACGTCCGGCGCCCGACGCAGCGCGAGGTACCGTGCGGCTCGGTCCGCGGCGCCGGTCATGGGCGCGGACTCGACCAGGGCCTGCAGGCGCGCCCGACCTTCGTCGGGGCGTCCGAGGACCTCGATGTCGAGCCGCCCCAGCCGCCACTCCGCCAGGGCCGCCCGCTCCGGTGCGCCGGAGGCCCGCGTTTGTTCGAAGAGCGCCACGGCGCCCGCGACGTCGTCCTCACGAAGGCGGATCTGCGCGCGGCGGTAGGTTCCGAGGGCCTTCGCCTCGGCGCTGCCGGTCGCCTCGATGCGCCGGAAGGCCGCCTCCGCCTCGGGGTGGGCGCGGCGGCTGAACGCGGTCTCGGCTTCGGCGTAGAGCGCGTCGAGCGCGGCCCGGTCTTCGCGTCGCGGGTCCGCACCGCAGGCCGCGAGAACGACCGCGCAGGCCAGCAGGCGCGCGGCCCGACGTCTCACCGGAGCGCGCGCCCGAAGGCCTCGATGGCCCGCGCGACGTGGGCGTCGTCGACGTCGAGGTGGGTCACGAGGCGGAGGAGTCGCGGCCCGGAGACGACTGCGCGTACGTCCGCCGAGACCGCCGAGAGCAACTCGGCCGCCGTGGCGAAGCGCGCGGAGTCCTCGAGCGCGACGAAGACGATGTTGGTCTGCACCCGGTCGAGGTCGACACGGAGCCCGGGCAGACCGGCGAGCCCGACGGCGAGGGCGCGCGCCCGTTGGTGGTCGAGCACGAGGCGCTCGAGGTGGTGCGTGAGCGCGTATCGCCCCGCCGCCGCGAGCACCCCGGCCTGGCGCATGCCCCCGCCCAACATCTTCCGATAGCGATGCGCACGGGTCACGAACGCCCGCGAGCCGCACAGGACCGAGCCCACGGGGGCGCCCAGCCCCTTGGAGAGACAAACGCTCACGGAGTCGGCCCGTGAGGCCCAGTCCGACGCAGCGCACCCCACGGCCGCCGCGGCATTGAACAGCCGGGCGCCATCCAGGTGCACGGGCACCTCACGGGCGTGGGCGACCTCGACCAGGGACTCGAACGCGCCGACGGGCAAGACCACACCGCCGCCCCGATTGTGGGTGTTCTCGACCATGACGAGGCGCGTCGGCGGCGCGTGTCCGCTCGGGTCCAACCCCCGAATGGCCGAGGCCAGGGTCGGCGCGTCGAAGTGCCCGGTGGTGCCGAGCACGCTGAACTGGACCCCGGCCAGGGCGGCGCCCCCGCCGCCTTCGTACGCAAAGCTGTGCGCCTGCCACCCGACGATGACGTCGTCACCGGGTCGACAGTGCACGAGCAGGGCGATCTGGTTCGCCATGGTGCCGCTCGGCACAAAGAGCCCGGCCTCGTGTCCGAGGCGTGCGGCCATCTCGGTTTGCAGAGCCGCGACCGTGGGATCGTCACCGAAGACGTCGTCCCCCACCTCGGCGGACGCCATCGCGACGCGCATGCCGGCCGTGGGCCGGGTGACGGTGTCGGAGCGGAAATCGCCGGGCGGCAGCGGTCCGTGGGTGCTCACGGTCAGAAGCTCAGGGACAGGGCCAGCTCGGGGTAGACCTGGGTGCAGTGGTCCCCTTTGCACTCGGTGACTTCGGTCTCGTAGACGACGCCGCCGCCGAAGTACGAGCCCCCGCCCGAGACCCAGAACGCCCCGGCGCGGGCACCGATCGACTCGACGTCGTTGACGCCGTCGCCAATGAACGCGTGTCGGAAGAACGCGCCCACGTAGGGCTTCAGGACCGGGACGAACCACAGCACGTAGCGCGACTCGGGCGTGACCTGGGTGATGCTCGGGTCGAGCCCGAAGGTGTGGGCGACGCCGAGACCGACCTCGAGGCCGTCGATGACGTAGTAGCCGACGCCCGCGCCGCCGAGGATTCCCCGATCATCGCGGTCCGAGACGGAGCCGAGCACGATCGACAACCGCAAGCTCCCCTCCGCGAAAGGACCGGCGCCGTCCTCGGCATGGGCGAGCAGCGGCAAGGTGGCGAGCGCGAGGGCGGCGGCGGTGATGGACGGGCTGCGCGCGGACGGACGCATGGGGTCTCCGGGGGAAGTGCAACCGGCGTTTTAGCACGACGAAAGGCCGGGTCGGGATGTACAACCTCCGCCGATGATCCGGCTGCGCAAGGTGAGCAAGCGCTATCGGGGCGCCCCCGGTGACGAGCGCGCGCTGCGCGAGGTCGACCTCGACATCGACGCGGGGGAGTTCGTGGCGATCATCGGGACCTCCGGCTCCGGGAAGACCACCCTGCTCAACCTGATCGGCGGCCTGGACCGGGACTACACCGGCGTCGTCGAGGTGCAGGGTCGAGACCTCGCGACCTTGTCGGACAAGGCGCTCGCGGACTTCAGGAATCGCAGCGTCGGCTTCGTCTTCCAGCATTTCAGTCTGCTCGACCACCTCTCGGCGGCCGAGAACGTCGCCTTGCCGCACGCCTTCTCGCGGGGCGCGGACCCTACGGAGCCGCCGAGCGCACGCGCCCTGCGCGCGCTGAAACAGGTCGGCCTGGACCACAAGGCCGCCGAGAGTCCGCGCAACCTCAGCGGCGGGCAGAAGCAACGCGTGGCCATCGCGCGGGCGCTCTTTCACGAGCCCCGTCTGCTGCTGTGCGACGAGCCCACGGGCAGCCTGGACAGCGTGACCGGTCAGCAGGTGATCGACACCTTCGCCGCGCTGAACGCCCAGGGCTATACGGTCGTCATCATCACCCACGAGGTGCGCGTGTCCACCGCCGCCCGACGGGTCATCCGCATCGAGGACGGTCGAATCACGGCCGACGAAACAGGGCGCGCCGCATGAAAGTCGGCGCGCTCATCCGCTTCGTGCGTCAGAACATCGCCCGTTCCCGACGCACCTTCCTGATGAGCGGGGTCGGCATCGTCGTCGGGGTCGCGAGCTTCGTCTTTTTCATCGGCCTCGGTCAGGGCGTGCGCACCGTCGTGCTCGACCGGATCTTCATCGCGAATCAGCTCGAGGTCGTGCGCAAGACCTTCGACACCGGGCTCACGCAGTCGAGCTCGTTTTTCGGCCTGGGCGCGACCCGGGACCTCGACGAGGCGGCGGCCCTGGAGCTGTCTCGGCTCGACGCCGTTCGCGCCGCCTACCCCAAGATGAAGCTCACGTTCCCGACACGGGTTTCCGGCGGCAAGCGCATTTTCGGCAAAGACATCTGGGCCGAGCTCATCGCCGACGGCATCGAGCCGGCCCTGGTCGCCGCGGAGTTGCCCGGTCCTGAGGGCGGCCCCTCGCCTTTTCGGGACAGGGACGCACCGACCGCGTGCACCTCGAACGAGACCTGCGAAGACGGTCGGACGTGCACAGGTGGTGTCTGCGTCGCCGCGACCTGCACCTTCGTGGACGGCGCGGACGCTGGCGGATGCCCCGGTCGGAGCTACTGCGCCCAGGATTCCGGACGCTGCGAGCTGCCGATCCCCGTGGTCGCGAGCCATCACGTGCTCGAGCTGTACAACGGCAACCTCGCGACCGCTCTGGCCGGCGCGGGCAAGCCCGTGCCGCGCCTGTCGAAGCACGCGCTCCTGGGATTCCAGGTGGACGCGACCTTCGGCCAGAGTTTCCTGGGTCGCGCGTCGCAGGGGGAGCCGATGACACGGCGCCTCGAGCTCGTCGGGTTCACGGACAAGGCCATCACCGTGGGTCTCACGATGCCCATCGAGTACGTCAAGCGCCTCAACGCCCGCTTCTCCGGGCCGGCCGCGGCGTCGACCTACCACGCGATCCTCCTGGAGGTCGGCGACCAGGGGCAGCTCCCGGCCCTGTCGTTGGACATCAAGGCGGCGGGCTTCGACCTGGCCGATAAAACGGAGCGGGCCGAGCAGGCGGGCATGCTGATCAACGTGGTGACGCTCGTCTTCACCTTGGTGAGCGTGCTCATCGTCGGCATCGCCGCGGTCAACATCAGCCACACGTTCCTCATGAACGTCTACCAGCGACGCCGCGAGATCGGGGTCCTCCGTGCGGTCGGGGCGTCCAGGGCCGACGTGCGCGCGCTCGTGCTCGGCGAGGCCCTCGTCCTGGGTGTGCTGGGCGGTCTCTCGGGCGCGCTGCTCGGCGTCGGCGCGGCGCGCGCGGCCGACCTGCTCGGGGGCCGACTCCCGGATTTCCCCTACAAGCCGGACACCTTCTTCGCATTCCCCGCGTGGCTGTGGCCGGCCGCCCTGGGCTTCGCCGTCCTCTTCTGCCTCGTGGGCGCCTTCTTCCCGGCCAACGCGGCCGCCCGGCTCGAACCCGCCGAGGCGCTCACGGGCTGAGGCGTTCGTCCCGGCGCGAGCGCGCTCGCCCGTTGACGCTTCCCTTTCAGTCTCCTAAGTTCTCGGCCCGCCCGAAGCCGGGCCACAGTCGGGGAACCCTTGCTGCGCGAGCCCGCCAAATACGGCAACTACTACCTTTTCGAGCGCGTGAACGTCGGCGGCATGGCCGAGGTCTTCAAGGGCGTCTCGTATGGAGTCGAGGGCTTCGAGCGCCTCTTTGCGGTGAAGCGCGTGCTGCCCAGCATCTCGGAGGACCAGGAGTTCATCGAGATGTTCATCGACGAGGCGAAGATCGCGGTTCAATTGAACCACCCGAACATCGGGCAGATCTTCGAGCTCGGGAACGCCGAGAGCTCGTACTTCATCGCGATGGAGTTCGTGCAGGGCAAGGACCTCCGCGCGATCTTCGACCGCACGCGCAAGCGCGGTGAGCGGCTCGACATCCCGATGGCCTGTCACATGGTCAAAGAGGTGTGCGAGGCGCTGGAGTACGCCCACAGCAAGAAGAACGAGCGGCAGGAGGCCCTGCACCTCGTTCATCGAGACGTCTCACCCCAAAACATCCTCGTCTCGTACGACGGGGACGTGAAGCTCATCGACTTCGGCATCGCCAAGGCGGCCGGCAAGGCGAGCAAGACGCAGGCGGGCATCCTGAAGGGCAAGTTCGGGTACATGAGCCCCGAGCAGGTCCGCGGTCGCCCGATCGACCGGCGCTCCGACCTCTTCTCTCTGGGGGTCGTGCTCTTCGAGCTGCTCACCCTCGAGCGTTGTTTTCAGGGTGAGAGCGACTTCTCGACCCTCGAGAAGGTGCGCAACGTCGACATCCGGCGCCCGTCGACGCTCAACCGCGACATTCCACCGGAGCTCGAGCGCATCATCCTCAAGGCGCTCTCTCGCAATCCGGACGAGCGCTACCAGAGCGCCTCGGAGCTGCAGGACGCCCTTCAGAAGTACCTGTACCAGTCGGGCGCGTTCTACGCGCGCAAGGACCTGGCGCAGTGGATGAAACGCGCCTTCGACGCCGATCTGCGGGACGAACAGAAGCGGATGCAGGCGTTTCGAGCCTACGCGCGGGAGCACATCCCCGAGGCGCGCCGCGCGTCGTCTCAGCCCAACGCGGTGCGGGAGCCCGACGCGACGCCCGCCGCGACCGGGCCGGCACCGACCCCGGCGCAGCCGTTCAAGCCCAAGCTCCCGACCCTGTCTTGGGAGGAGGACGAGCTCGAGACGGCGGTCTGGGACCAGAAGCCCAGCGATGTGGGCCCCGCGCCGGAGGCGCCGAAGGGACCCCACGGCGCGGAGCCGGCCTTCACCGCCGCGCTCAGCGGTCCGCCCCAGGCCAGCGCCGCGCGCCCGGACCCAAGGCCCGACACCGAGCTGGTCCTCGAGGCGATGCCGACCGCGGTGCCCCGCACCGAGGCCACCCGAAGCCGGGTGCTCGCGCTCGCGGCGATTACGCTCCTGGCGTTGATCATCGCCGCCATCTTCGTGAGATTGACCCTCACGACCGGCGCGGAGACCCCGACACTCGTCGTCACCTCCAAGCCGACCGACGTGACGATCACGGTGGGCGGACAGGTCTTGCACCAGGGTCCGACGCCGTTTCGGACGACGGCGCTCACCGCGGGTCCGCACCAGGTGCGGATCAGCGCGAACGCCCATGAGAGTCGTGTGCGCGACATTCAGCTCGAGCCCGGCAAAGAGCTCGTCCTCGAGGTCGAGCTCACGGCGTCTCGCCCGGACGACAACACCGGGATCGAGGTCGACAGCGTGCCCCGGGGCGCCCGCGTCAGCCTCGACGGCGCGCCGCCCGCCGAAGACGTCACGCCGTTGACCCTGCGCCCCGTGGCCCCCGGAGAGCACGAGCTCCGCGTCGAGAAAGAGGGTTTCCAGCCGTGGATCGGCCGCATCACGGCCGAGGCCGGCCGCACGGCGCGCGTCGAGCAGTCGATCATCCTGTCGCCGTCGCGGGTCACCGTGCGTTTCATGAGCGAGCCTTCAGGCGCGCGGGTCACGCTCGAGATGCCGAACGGCCAGCGCCAGTTCGTCGGGCAGTCGACGATCAGCGTGCCGGATCTGGAGAACAGCGGCCGAGTCGTCGCGGTTTTCGAGCTCGCGGGGTACGAGACCGTGCGTCGACCCCTGGGACCCTACGCGGTGCCCGAGAAGGACGAGCTCGTCACGCTGGCGCGGGGCGCCGGCGGAGGGTGGCGGCCCAGCGGCGGCACCTCGCCGAGCCCACGGCCCGTCGGGCGCGCACCCGAAGAGGACGCGCCCCGTGCGCCTCCAGTGGCGGCGACCGAAGCGCCCACCGAGGCGCCTCGGGTCGTGCTCGGCAACGGGTATCTCAACGTGATCTCGATCCCGCCGGCCACCATCTACGTCAACGGGGAGTCCGTCGCCGAGGGGCGTCTTTACAAGCACGAACTCTCGTCCGGCAGCTACCAGGTGGTGCTGCTTCGGGAGTCCGAGCCCAAGACGTATCGACGCGAGTTCACCGCCGAGATTCGCCCCGGCGAGACCTCGACCGTGAAACACGCCGAGCCCTGAAGGCATGGGCGACGGGCGCGTCGAGTCGGCCCGCGAGCTTCGTGCCGTCGAGCGCCTCTGGTGGGCGGCCGACGAGGTCGCGCGCGACCTGGGCTGCGCCCCGTTCCAGATTCAGATCGTCGTGATGGGCCGTGGGCGCGTCGACCCCGAGTGCCTGCGGGTCGCGGCCTCGGCCCTCGTCGCGGGCTGGCCGCTCGCGGGCGCCCGCTTGTCCCTCTTCGGGCGACGCCTCCGCGCCGCCCACACGGGCCTGCCGGTCACGCACGTCCACCGGGACACACGCTGGACGGGCGAGACCCACCTCGAACCCACACCCGTCGGCCCGTCGCCGCGGAAGGGCCCGCTGGTCGATGCGGTCGTCGTCGACGGTCCGGATGCGGCGTG
>JBMOFP010000022.1:0-45383 GCA_049318805.1 Bradymonadia bacterium | reverse complement strand
TCCTGGGCGCACAGCGCGAAGTCCACCGGGATCTCGAGCTCTTCGCCTCGGCGGAGGCGACCGTTCGCCGTCACACCCATGACGGCGTCCAGGTTGGCCTGAGGACCCACGGCGTTGATCTGGTCGTTGGGCTCCGCGGCGTCCTCGCGGCACGCGACCCCGGGCTGGAGCAGGCGAACGCAGAGGTCATAGTTGTCGAGGACCGTGTTGTTGGTCTCGCCGCGCAGGCGGATGAGCCAGGGCTCGTCCGAGAGCGCCACGGAGTCCCGGGCGACCTCGATGTTGTAGAGCGTGCGCCCCTGGGGTGTCACGACGCCCGCACCGGTGGCGAAGTTCGGATCGCCGAGGCCGAGGCGGACCCGCCCGGCGGAGTAGGTCTCGACGACGGCCTCGCCCTCGACGAGCCCGTCGACCGAGAGTTCGAGCGAGAAGCCCGCATTCACGTCGGAGCCGGGGAAGGTGAACCAGTCCTCGTCGCCGTTGCACACGCTGCCGTTGAAGCAGAAGAGCTCGTCGCCGCGGCCGTCCCAGGCGATGGGCTGGGCGCTGTCCTGGTTGTCGAAGCCACGACCGCCGTTCGCGTCCTCGGACAGGTCCGGGAAACACGCGTCGTTGATCGAGTCGATGACCACAATGCGGAGCGTGTACGACTGGGAGACCTGGTCGTCGGAGCGGACCTCGACGAAGTAGTCGTCGGGCACGCGGACACCGCCGCCGGCGCCGGGGTACTGGATGCGCTTCGGGGAGCCCAGGTCGACCACGGACGCGAGCTCCGTGACCTGGTCGCGGTCGATGAGGCGCAGCTCGATGTCCCCGATGCCGGCGTCGTACTCGAGGGTGACCTGCACGCGGTAGCCCTGGAGCAGCGGCACGGCGTAGACGTCCGGGTTGCCGCCGCAGAGCAGCGCGCCCCGGACCTCGCCCCGATTGCCCACGATCTGAATGGCCGTCGCGTTCGCCGGGGTGTCGTTCGGCGGGTCGACCTCGTCGTCGCGGCACCCGACCACACACTCGCCGCCGTCGGGGTTGGCGTCGAGGTCGCAGAACTCGTCCGGCTGGCAGTCCTCGCTGTCGCCGCAGAAGTCGCGGCAGAAGAAGCCCACCGCGTCGCAGTAGGCGCCGTCCGGGCAGTCCATGTCGGACGCGCAGCCGGGCACACACATGTTGGTGTCCTCGTTGCAAACCGTGCCGGGGTCACATTCGCCGCAGCCGTCGGGTACACACGCCCCGCTCGCGACGTCGCAGGCCTCGCCCTCAGCGCAGTCCAGGTCCGTTTGGCAGCCGTCGTTCGGCTGGCAGGAGTGCTTGTCGGGGTCGCAGAACTCGCCCGGCGGGCAGGCGTTCGGGTCGTCGACGCGGCACCCGGGCACGCAGAAGCCATTGTCGCTGCAGTACCGGGCCGCGTCGCACTCGCCGTCGTTCGCGCAGAGCGGGCCGCACGGATTGGGGTCGCACGAGGTCACGGCCGCGACGGTCACGCCGCCCTGGCACTCCGCGGCGTCCTGCACGAGCGAGCACGTGCTGTTGTCGACGCCGTTGCAGCACACCTGGGACGACGCGCAGGTGCGGTCGTCCGGGTTGCAGGTCTCACCCTCGGGGCAGGAGTTGGGCTCCGTTCGGCACCCGCTCGCGCAGGCGTTCGTCGCCACGTCGCAGTACTCGCCCTCGGCGCAGGCGACGTCCGTCTTGCAGCCGCCGCAGGTGCGGGTGTCGGTGTCGCAGATCTGGCCGTCCGGACAGCTGTCGTCGTTCCGGCAGCCCCGGGCACACTCGCCCGTCAGGTCGTTCGGATCGGCGCGCCGACAGTACTGGTCGTCGGGGCAGCTCGTGTCCGAGGTGCACTCGCTGCCGGTGCCCGTGTCGCCCCCGCCGGTGCCCATGTCACCGACGACACCGCCGCTGCCATCGCTCTCCTCACAGCCGAAGGCGCCGCACTCGGCGTCCTTCGTCTGCGAGATTTTTTTCGGGCCACTGCTGTCGCTGCAAGCGCCCGCCACGACCGCCAACGCGATCAGGCCCCATCGTTTTGCGTCCATCGTCTGCATGTGCTCCCACCGTCCCCGGATTGCGGTCTATCGATTCAAGCAGAAGGGTGTCTCATCATCGGCGCGAAACGAACGCGGCCAAAGTGCGTGACCGGCGAGCGTTGGCGAAAAGGACCTCGTTCAGATCTTCGTCCACGTGCCGAAGCGCGTTGCCCGACGAGATCAGCAGGCCGCCGAGCGCGTACACCTCGGTCGGCACCGTCGTGAGCGCGGTTCCGATCGCGCTCGCGTCCACGACGGGCGCTGCGCCGGCTTCACCGGTCCACGACGCCACACCCGTGGCGGTGGCCGCGTAGACGTGACCCGCTGTGGCGGCGAGAGAGACCGGCGCAAAGGAGAGGTCCGTGCCGGCCAGCGCAAAGCCCGCCGGGTCCGCTTCGAATGCACCGGCCACAAAGGCGTAAAGGCGCCGGGTCTTTGCATCGGCGATGTAGACCTGCTGGCTGTCGGGGTCCGCGGTGATGTGCGTGAGCACGCCGCCGACCCGACGGCTGCCCCGGGCCGCAGGCTGGCCGCGCTCCGCGGCCGCGACATCGACGTACCGGACCTCGCCGCGCGCGGTCGTGACGGCGAGCCGGCTGCCCGCCAGCCCGTACGCCCCGGCGGGCAGGTAGACCAGCGCCGTGGGGCGACCGAGCGCGCCCAGCGCGACCGTGCGGAGGACCTTCAAGCGGTCGGCGTCGATGATCGACAGGGTCCCATCCCCCGCGTTCAACGCCCAGGCCCTGCGGGCGCCGTCGTCCGTCACCCCGGAGACGACGTCCACACACTCGGGGCCCGTACGGATCAGGCGGTCGTGCACCGAAGACAGCGGCGAGCGCGACATGTCCACCACAGCGACGCCGCCGCTCCCCGGCGAGGCAATGAACAGGAAACGACCCGTCGGGTCGGCTGCGAGGCCCCCGACACCGTTCTCGAGCCGGATCTCTTCGCGCGGCCGGAAGGTGAGGCGCTGGTCGTTGGGGTCGCGTCCATATTCCACGAGGCGGACGCGACCCTCGCCGTCCACGACACTGGCGGCGGCGGCAAAGGGGGTCCCGGCGTCCGCGACCGAGAGCACGAACGAGCGCTCTCGGACGAGGCCCGACGGCGCAAGGACGCGGACTCGAACCGTAAACTCACCCGCGTCGACGAAGGACGGGGTCCACTGGATGCGCGCCGTGCGACGCCCCTCGGGCCCGACAGGGTCGCTCAGCGTGAAGCGCGCGCCGTCGGGGAGCGCCGGGGCCGGCACCAGGACGGGGCCGTCGTAGCTGTCGTCGTCCTGCTGCGCGCCCGACACCTGCAGCTCGGCGACGAGCTCGTCGCCCTCGACGCCCTCGTATCGGGCCTCCGCCGTGATGCGGGGCAGCGCTCGGGTCACGTCGACGTTGGCCTCGACCTGGGCCGTGCCCCCATCGCCGTCATCGACCGAGACGCGGATCCGGAAGCGCTGAATCCGGTTGTAGGTGTGCTGAACGCTCGGGCCGTTCAGGGTCGTGCCGTCGCCCATGTCCCAGGCGATCACCGGCACGTCCTCGTCGACGTCGCGCACGACCACCGAGAAGGTCTGAGAGACCCCAATCTCGAGGCTCCCTTCCGGCAGCACGAGCTCGACCACGGGGTCCACGTTGAGGACCTCGACACCGATCTCCGCGGAGTCCGTGCTCCCGTCTTCGTCCTCGATGGTCAGGCGAACGACGTAACGACCGTCGTCCGGCCATGCGTAGTCGATGGTTTGGAGGTTCGCGCCCTCGCGCACCACGCCGTTCCCGAAGTCCCAGCGATAGAGACTGATGGGGTCCGAGGGGGCGCCGGGCAGCGAGGTCGTCGCGTCGAGACGAACGGCGACACCCTCGCGCGCAGTCTGCGGACCCGCGGGGTACTGGACCTCGAAGTCGGCGGAAGGAGACACGTCGAAGAGCGTCACCCGACGACAGGCGCGGACCTCCTCGTCCTCGTCCGCGGCCGTCAAACATACCTCGACCTCGCCGTCGCTCTCGAAGGCGTGGGTGATGTCTCTCTGGTCCGGGCGACGGGTGACCTCGGGGGAGCCGTCGCCGAAGGACCAGCGGAGCTCGCTCAGGGCGTCGCCCGCGCCGCCCGCCCGCGTGTTGCCGGCGCTGAAGGCCAGCGTGTCGCCCTCGATGCCGAGGGTCTCGCCGTCGATCTCGACGATGGGGTCCAGGTCCCCGACCGTGACCTCGAGCGTGCCCTCGACCATGGAGTTGTTCGAGTCGACGACCGTGACGGTCACCGTGTACGTGCCCTGGTCCGCGTAGATGTGGAACGGGTTGCGCTCCGCGGGTCCCTCCAGGAGAGGTGAGCCGTCGCCGAAGTCCCAGGCGACACTGACGATCGGGTCGTTGCCGCCCGGGGCGGCGACGACCGAGAAGAAGGCGCGGTCGCCCTCGAAGAGGCCGTCCTCGTTGTAGATCTCCAGCTCCGTGATCGTGGGGGCCACGTCGAAGACCACGATGTCCACGGAGGCGGTGCACTCGGAGTCGATGTCTCGGCCGATCAGGGTGACCGTGTAGTCCCCGGGTGTCTCGAAGACGTAGTAGGCGAAGTCCTGACCGAAGATCGACTGCTCGGGCGTGATGCCCGGAGCGGGCTCGTTCTCGAAGTACCAGTCGAGCGCGATGATGGGATCGTCCGGATGCGCGGCCGCGGTGCCGTCGGCGTCGAAGAGGATGGCCTCGCCCTGGGGCACTCGAAGCGACTCGGTCGTGAGCGCGCACGTCGGGTCCACATCGTCGACCGTGACGGTCGTCTCGGCGACCGCGATCGCGCCGTTGCCGGCGGTGATGCGGACGCGCACGGGAAAGGTGCCGTCCCCGTTCGACGCGACGAAGGGCACCTGCGCCTGCGTGCCCTCACGGGCGTCGTAAAAGCCGTCGCCGTCGAGGTCCCACTCGTACCGCACGATGCCGCCGATCTGCGGCGGCGCGGTGCTTGCGCGCGCGTCCAGGGTCACGGTCTGCCCCTGGTCGACGCGGTACGGGCCGCCAATCGCGGCGGTCGGTCGGTCGAGGATGTTGAACCGGCGCGTCTCCGAGACCCGCATGCCCCCGCACACCGACGCGGTGACCGTGACGAGGTAGTCCCCGGGCTCGTTGAAGACCGAGCCGGGAATCAGCACTTGCGCCGGGTCGTCCTCGCGCTGAATCGTGGCGGACTGGAAGTTGAGGCAGTCCGCCTCCGCGGCGATGTTGAACGTGACCTGGGCCTCGGGTACTTGCGCCCCCTCGGCGACCCCGTCGATGTTGATGTCGATGGCCGGGTCCACGGGGAACTTCTTGGAGAGGTAGCTGACCTCCTGGGAGTTCCCGCAGTCGTCCGCCAGCGTGAAGATCTGCCGGACCGTGCAGCCGGTGGTCACGACGCGGCGCGCAGAGTCCGGGGTCGCGTCCTGGGCGTCGACCACCTGGTACTGCAGCATCGGCGGGTTCGCGAGGCACATGCTGTTGTCCGGCAACTCGCCCATCGTCCGGAACACGGGTGCGGCGCGATCGAGGCGGAACGAGACGCTGTCGGTCGTCGACGCCCCGCCGCCCACCGCGGCGGACACTGTCAGCGTGCGCTGCGGACCGTCCTGAATCGCGAACAGGGAGTACAGGTCCGTCTCCTCGGCTTGACCCTCGGCGACCGGGGTGTAAACCGCGACGAACTGCTCGACCTGGTCCACGGAGAAGGTCAGCGTGATGGGGTCCGGACGACCGTTCCCGTTCTGCTCGATCAGGCGAATCCGCGTGGAGACCGGACGCGTCGGCTGGGCGGCTTCACCGCCCACGATGCCGCCCAGGAAGACCTCACCCCCGTTGTTCACACAGGTGCCGGCGACCGGCGATAGGATCTCGACGTTCACGGGCGGACCACCGGCGAACGCGGAGAGCGGACAGCAAACGAAGGCCAGGAGTAACGACTTACGGAGCATTCGGCATCCTCGCGCCGTCAGGCTGTTGACTCGCGCAAGCAGGTCGCTTGCGTCCCCTGTCGAGACTAACCCCGAACCCGAGACCGATCCAAGGGAAGGCGACCCGCGGACGGCCGAGTCGTGACTTCGTCGTTTGCGGTGGCGTTGTACGCAGTCGTTCGGAACAGTACGCGCCGAGCGAGTGCGAATCCAATCGAAGCTCAATCGATTCCCGTAACACTGGAATGGCAGGCAGGCAAAGAACGTGAGAAATGTGCTTCTGGCAGGTGGCGCGGTGGTGGCTGTCGCGGTCGGGCTCTGGTACGTGAATCGCCCGGGACCCGAACGTGAGGTTCCAAGGCCGGACGGACCCGCACCGGACTCGGTGAGACCGCGGGTCCTCGAGGGCCTCCCGGCCTTCGACGGCGGCCTCGCGGCGGCAGACGCGGCCCCCGCCCCGGACGCGACGCTCACTGTGGAGCGTGTTCGAGAGGCCGGGCTCTTCGGGCGACCGGCGAGCTGGGTCGAAGGGCAGTTCCTCGAGGGGGGCGGGGGGTGGAAGAAGGTCGATGGGCAGCCCGCGCCCACCTTCGAGAACACTCGCGGCGTCGTCGCGCGGGTGGCCGTGGAGGACGGCCGTGTGGTGGGGGCGCGCATCGAGTTTCCGAAGACCGCCGCCACGCCCGACGTGCAGACCCTCTCACCGCAGCTCGTGGGCTTTCGCACCGCGCTGGACCCCCAGGGCTATCAGATGGTCGACAAGTCCCTCGGCACGCAGCGGAAGGGCGAGTTCACGACCGCCGAGGGTCGCAAGGTCTACTGGCGCGGCGAGGTGAGCTTCACGCCGCCGCCCGGTCGACCGGTCTGGATGGAGTATCGGATCGAGCCGTTCACACCCTGAGCGCGCGCCAAACATCGTTGGCGCGGGCCCCGGGGTGAGTCACTTGCTCCGCGTTACTGCTGCGGGTTGTTCTGGTCGGCCTCGGGGCAGACCTCGGGCCACGGCTGCTCCACCAAGCCGGGCTCGCGGGTCACGAAGCAGGTGTTGAACGTCCGCACGATGAGGCAGCGCTGGTCGTCGGCCGTGTAGTAGTCGAGCGCTTCGGCGATCTCGTTGCTGTCCACCAGCTCCAGACCGAGGCGCTGCGAGAGACGCGCCGCGCGGGCGGTCGGCGAGAACTCACCGCACAAGAACTCGACGCGCAGCAGCGAGATCTCGATGCGGAACTTCACGGCGAGCATCAGACACGACTGGATGTTCCGGATGTACATGCCCTCGCCGGCAGCGTCGGTGAGCTGGTCGATCAGGTCCATCAGGAGGAGCTCGTTCTGGAGCGCCTGCGTGTCGTCGATGCACGAACCGTCGTCGCACTGGATGGCGATCGGGAGCCGAGTCAGGTCCTGGATGCGGGCGAGGGTGTCGAGAACTTCGAGGACCTCGGCACGGGCCGGCCCGAAGTCGTTCGGCGCGCCCGAGTTGACGTAGCCCTGGAGCTCGGTGCGGAGCTCTCCGAGCGCGGTGACCAGGTCGGCGTTGACCGCGTTGGCGTTCTCGACGCGACGGACAGGGTCGCGGTTCGCGCCGACGGCCGGCGGCACGGCGAACTTGCCATACGCGTTGCAGGGGTCGATGGCGTCGCGCAGGTAGAAGTAGGCCTCGTACCCTTCGCCGTAGACCTCGCGGACGAGCTGGGGCGCGTCGTTGGTCACGTCCTGACGGAAGTCCGGGTGGTCGTAGTCCTCACGGACATAGGCGAGGCGCGCGTCCGCCTCGACGACCGAGGGGTGGTCTTCGGGCACGGGGTCGCGGTCCGGGGTACCGGTGACGACCTCCGCGCGCAGCGCGGTGAGGTCACGGAGGAGTGTCCGCGAGATGGCCCAAAGCAGGTTGCCGAAGTCACCGCCCGCCCCCTGGGACCGGGTGATGTCGTTGGTGATGTTGTCCCAAGCCACCCAGGAGTCGCCCCGACGGCCGTAGCGCTCCGCCCAAAGACCGTCGTCGATGGCCTCGTTCGTGCCCGCGAGCGGGCCGCGAGCGCGGAAAGGGGCGTTCGGGTCGTTCAGGACCGCGTTGACACGGTCACGGGCGACCTCCATGAGCTCGGCGAAGGTGATCTCGCGGACCGACAGGTCGATCTCCTGTCTCGTCTCGGAGTCGCGGTCGAAGACCGTGACGGTGATCGGGTAGATCCCCGCGTCTTCGAAGATCCAGGACACCGTGTCGCCCGCCGCGTCGGGGCGTCCATCACCCGTGAAGTCCCACTCGATGCGGGTGATCGGGTCGCCAGGCGCCCCTTCCGTCGCGTCGATGGAGAAGACCATGTCGGCGATCTCGTAGGCCGGATCAGGCGGCGTGACACTGCCGATGATCGGGTCCACGTCGCGGACCTCGACCGTGGTGACGACCTCGGCGCTGTTGTCCTCGTCCGTGACGGTGAGGCGCACGTTGTAGAGGCCGTTATTCCGCCAGGTGTGGTCGATGGAGTTCGGGTTCGGCGCCACGACGACGCCATTGGGCGTGCCGTCTGCGAAGTCCC
The DNA here is from genome assembly GCA_049318805.1 of Bradymonadia bacterium. Taxonomy (GTDB): domain Bacteria; phylum Myxococcota_A; class Bradymonadia; order UBA7976; family UBA1532; genus CANLBD01. The sequence goes on along the minus strand of JBMOFP010000022.1, from coordinate 36,906 downwards.
AGGTGTAGCGGACGATGGCGTCGGCCGGGCTCAGCGAGCGGCTGCGCGTGCCGTCGAGCGTGAGGGGCGCGCCCTGCGCCACGACATACGGGCCGGCCGCGTTCGCGATCGGCGTGATGTCGCGGACGGTGACCTGGAACAACTGCTCCGCGGTCGCGCCGAGGCTGTCCGTGACGATGAGCTTGCCGGTGAAGACACCATTGGCCGTCGTCGGGAAGGCCGCGGTGGGCGAGGGCGGGGCGGCGCCCGGGGCGCGGCCGTCGTTGTCGAGGTCGATCACCCCGTCGTTCGTGAAGTCCCACTGGAAGCGCGCAATGCGGTCGATCTGCTCGGGCGCGCGGGTCTCGCTCGCGTCCACCTGCAGGGCCGTGCCCTCGTCGACGATGTAGCTCGGGCGATTCGCCGGGCCGTTCGGGTCGGTGTTCGGGTGACCCATGGTGATCGCATCCGGGACCGGAGCCGTGTTCACCACGAAGTTCAGGAGCTGGTGGCGGGCCACGCCGGCGCAGTTGGGGATGGTCAGGTCGAGAACGTGGGGTCCGGCCTGGTCGACCAGCGTGTTCTGGGCGTAGTTCGCGCCGTCGAGCTGGGCCGTGATGTTGCCGGCACAGTCCGCCGGGCCGACCACCATCCAGGTCAGGCGTGCGGAAGCCACGAGCTGACCCTCGGTCGCGCCGTTGATCGTGACCTCGACGGGCTCGGCCACGCGCACGTTGCGCACCGCGGAGCCCGCGTTGCCGCAGCGGTCCGTCGCCGTGACCGTGTAGGCGTTGCGGCAGCCGGCCTCGGCCAGCGTCTGAGTGATGCGCGGCGCGGGGTCACCCGCGTCCATCGTCTGCACCTGCAGCGCGATGTTCGCGACCTGGTTCTCGGGGAGGCAGACGTTCTCGGGGATGTTGTTGCCGATGGTCACCGTCGGCGCCGTGCGGTCCACGAGGATCGAGCCGCCCGCGTTCACGGTGGTGACACCGCCGCGACCGTCGTCGAACCGGAGCTCGAGGGTCCGCTGGCCCTCGGGCACATTGGCCGGGTTGATGCGGATCGTGCCGGCGACGGGCGTGCCGTTGGCGTTCGTCGCCACGTTCGCCTGGCGCGCGACCTCCACGTTGTTCATCAAGGCGATCACGGTCACGGCCTCGCCCTCGGGGTCCGAGACGGTGTAGGCCACGTCGAACGGATTCGAGCTGATGCACAGGTTCGGGTCGTTGGCCCGCGGGCTCACGATCTCACCCTGCGGCGGCGCCTCTTCCTGCACGAAGATGGTGGCGTCGTCGGCGTTGCCGCAGACGTTGTACGTGTCGCAGACGACCAGTCGCACGACGAACTGCTGGTTGACCTGCCAACGCGCGTCCCGGAAGCCCGACACCGTCGCGCCGGTGAAGTCGTCCGTGCCGCCGTTCGGTCCGCCGACCACGGCGTTGTCGTCGGCGCCGTAGAGGCCGTCGCCATCGGTGTCCCACTTGTAGAGGGCGATGGCGTCGCAGGGCTCGTTCGGGTCTCGAGACCCGCGACCGTCGAGCGTGATCGGCGCGAAGTTGCCGTTCGCGCGGCCGGTGACGTAGTCGGGGCCGGCGTTCGCCGTCGGTGCCACGTTCACGAGCGTGATGCGCACGTTGACGTTGATGGGCGCCGAGACGTGTCCGGCGGCATCCACGACGCGGAACCGCGCGACGTAAGGCGAGACCAGAGACGAGACGTTGCGCGTGACGCGCGCGCCCTGGGTCTCGTAGACACCGTCGCCGTCGAAGTCCCACTCCCAGCGCGCGAGCGCAAGGTTCGCGTCGCCCGCGGGGGCGTTGCTCACCGACGCCGACCCGTCGAAGACCACCTGCTGGTTGCAGGCGATGGAGTCGGGGTTCGCGAAGGCCGAGGCGGTGGGCAGCGCGACCACGTTGAGGACGGCGTTGTTCGTGGTCTGGCGACCGAACCGGTCCGTGACCCGCAGTCGCACCGAGTAGGGGTTGTTGAGCGGACGCGCGGCGTTGATGCCGGCGGCGTTGAGCTGGGCCCAGGTGACCGGCTGCGCGGGGTTCACGGTGTTGAACTCGTAAGACCCGTCGGCGTTGAGGTCCCACTCGTAGCGCGCGATGCCGTCGCCGCAGGCCGCGTCGGGCTCGGACGAGCCGGCGCCGGTGAGGGCGAGGTTGTCGCCCACGACGATGGTGTAGGTGCCGCCCGCGTTCGCGACGGGGTCCCGGTTACCGGCGTTCACGTTGAGGTCGACGGTGGTGGTCCCGACGGCGCCCCGGTTGTCCGTGACTCGGAGACCCACTCGAATCGGGCCCGCGAAAGCGAACTGGTTGTAGACCTGCTGCACGGTCTCGCCGACCTGGTCGTCGTACTGACCGTCGCCGTCCGTGTCCCACTCCCAGTTCACCACCTCGATTTCCGGATGCGGGTGGTCGGAGCGTGCGCCGTCGAAGGTGACGCGGGCGCCGCAGGCCGCAGGGTTCGGGTTGGCGGTCGCCAGCGCGACGGGGTTGCGGTTGTAGACGTGCAGGGTCGTGGTGTCGCGGTTCGTCAGCTGGGCGAAGTCCTCTTCGACCTCGAGCAGGACCGGGAAGACACCCGCGGCGTTGATGCCGAGGCCCGTGAGCTGCTGCGCGGTGACGTTCTGGATGATGTTGGCGCGGGCGCCGTTCGGATCCTGAGTCGTGAAGTCCCAGGCGATGTTGGCGGCGTCAATCGGACCGCGGTGGTTCAGCTCCCAGCGGTAGAAGCGAATGAAGTCACCGAACTCCGCCTCGTCGGGATCGAAAGACGCGCTCGGATCGAGGGCGACGGGGTCCCCGAGCAGGATGTGGTACTCGGCCTCCGGCGCAGGCGTCGGGTCGGCATCGGCGGTCGGCGGGGTGGGCGGCACCCGGAAGCGCACCTGCACACGGGCGGTCGCCGTGCGACGCTCGGGGCTGCTGTCCGTCACGCGCAGTCGGACGAAGACGGGGGGAAGGTTCGCCGGGGGGCGCTGACCGGCGGCCGGCGCGAAGTCGTAGTTGAAGATCGTCTCCGGCGCGTTGAGGGTCTCGAAGTTCCCGTCGTCGTTGAGGTCCCAGTCGAAGCGGGCGATGGTGACGCCCGGAATCGGAGACCGGCTCTCGCCGCCGATGAGCCGCGTCGACGAGTCGCCGTTGTTCGTGTTCACCGGGCTCGGGTCCGGGAGCTGGGTCACGATGGCCTCGGGCGTCGCCCGGTAGATCGTGATGGTGGTCGTCGTCGTGGCTTCGAGACCGAACTCGTCGCGCACGCGGAGCGTCACGGTGTTCGTCGGCAGGCCCAGGTCGCGGTCCGCCGGCCAGGAGAGGGTGTTGAGGGTCGCCCACGGCACGATGGGCTGAGCGCCCTGCACGTCGACCGGGTCGTTGAAGCGCCCGTTGTTGTTGATGTCCCACTCGTAGGCGACGATCGAGTCACCGCAGTTGACGTTCGGCTCGTCCGAGCCGCGGCCATCGAGCCGGACGGTCGAGCCTTCGAGCACGACGTAGTTGCCCTGCGCAATGCGGGCGTTGGGTCGAACGTTGCCCTGGTTCACGTTCACAGTGAGGAACGGGTTGAGCTCGGCGGTGCGGCCCAGGTCGTCCGTCACACGGAGGCGGACCTCGTAGGTGCCGAACTGGTTGTACCGATGCGTGTAGACCGGGTTGTTGCTCCGAGGGATCTCGTAGCCCGGCACACCATCCACGCTCCACTCGTAGAACGAGATCTCTCGGTTCGGATTCGGCGTGTCGCTCAGACTCGCGTCGAAGGTCACATCCTGGTTGCATGCGGCCGGGTTCGGATTGGCCACGGCGCTCGCGACGGGGTTGCGCTCGTAGATCGTGAGGGTGGTCTGCGCGGGGTCGCTCACGCGCCCGCCGGCGTCCGTGACCCGCATGAACAAGGGGATCGCCTGGCCGCGCGGCAGATTCTGCAGGTTCGCCCACGGTACGAGTGCGGTCGCGCCGTTCGCGAAGTTGAAGGGGCCATTCGCGTCGTTGAGGCGCCACGCCGTCGTGAGCACGTCGCCGCAGGCGAGGTTCGGGTCCGTCGCCGTGCCGGCGAGCTGGAGGGCGTCGTTGACCTCGATGATGTACGCCCCACCGTGCGCGGCGCTGGGTCGCTCGGCCGGAGCGGCGCCCACGGTCACGGTCACGGTCTTTTCGTTCGTGAGCGCGGGGTCCGGGGCGGGGTTGTTGTCCACGACGCGAAGCGTGGCCGTGTACGGCTGGTTCTCATTCGGCGCGGCGCGACGCCGCGCGTACCGGTAGTCGAATGGGGTCGCAGCGTCCGCGGTGGTGAAGTCGAACGCGGCGCCGGTGTTCCACCAGAGACCGTCACTCGCGTCCACGTCCCACTGGTAGGCCACGATCCGGGCGCTGGGGTTCGGGTGGAAGGACTCATTGTGGGTGAACCGCACCTGGCCGTTGTTGCCGCCGAAGCAGCCCTCGGTGACGGCCGCCGGCGCGACGTTGGCCAGCGCGACGGGCTTCGGCTTGAAGACCGCCTGCGTGACCGTGAGCGCGCCCATGGCGCTCGACATGAACGGTGCGTTGAACGAGCACGTGACCGAGGTGTGCTCCTCGCAGAAGAGGTCGGTCAACTGACCGAAGTTGGCGTAGTTGTTGAGGTCTCGGTCCTGGGCTCGGGCGTAGTAGATGGCGAACTGCCGGAACCAGTCGATCGGAGGCTGTCCCGCGACCGCGTTCGGGATGGTGACGACCTCGGGCGTACCGGTTCGGTAGCCCTTCTGGTGGGAGTACATCGCGTAGGTGTTGCCGCACTTGCCCGCGTTGTAGACCGCGTTGCGGTTCCCGCACAGGTAATCGCCGTCCCGCCACAGGCGGTCCTTCCAACCGATGGAGCCCGCGCCCGAGTTGCGCGACCACCCGTTGGAGACATAGGCCATGTACCGGTCGTAGGAAGCGCGAAGGCGGCCGCGCGTGTGGGGCGAGTAGCCCGGGAACGCGACCGTATTGTCGTTGACCGCGAAGTTGTGGGTGTTCATCCAGCGGGCCGAGAGGACCGAGCCGCCGGTGAGCTGGTAGTTGCTGACCGCGTCGCACGTGCGGTACGCGCCACCGCCGTCGTTCACGCCGCGCTCCTGATTCGCGATCATGTTGTCGGCCATGCGGTACTTGTGGCGGTTCGCCACGAACACACCGAACGCCGCGCCGGCGACCTCGGCCGACTCCATGCCCACGTAGGCCCACTGGGCGGTCGAGAGGTCCATCTCGCACGCACCACCGCCGCCGTCGTAGGCCGTGTATTCCCAGCCGCCGTTTGCGACGCCGCCGTCCACCTGCATGTAGCCCAGGAAGTCCGACATCTCCTGGATGAAGTACTCCCACTTCACGTTCGCGCCCGGCCCGACACCGACCTGCAGGTTGGTCCGCGCGAGGGTGGGGAGGGTCGTGGCGAGGCCACCCAACAACATGCCCTGCGCGTAGGTATAGCCCGCCCCATAGCCATAGGGAGGGCCGTAGCCGCCCGTGTAGGCGCCGAGGCAGTTGTCGGTGCCCGCGAGGCGCGTGAAAGGGATCTCTTGACCCTGGGCGTTGTAGCCCTTGGTCGTCGCGAACCGGTCGTCGGCGCAGTTGATGCCGATCGTGCCCGTACCCGCGTTCAGCACGTAGTTGACCATGCCGATGACGTCCTCGGCGTAGGGGTCGGTGTTCCAGATTGTGTTGTTCCGGGCCGTCCAGTCCGCGGCCACGAAGTTCACCGGCGCGCCGATGTTCGCGGGCACCACGGTGCCGGGCGGGTAGGCCGGGAGATGGCCGTTGGCCGTGAAGACCCACAGGCCGAGGCCGTCGACGGTCGTCTCGCCGCCGATGTGCGCTCGGGTCGTGGCCTGGTTGATGTTCGCACGCTGGCCAATGATGCGGTGGATCCACCACATCGACTCCTGGATGACCATCGCGGACACGACCTGAATCTGGTCGTTGGTCCAGTTGACCGGGTCGGGGCTGAGCGTGAAGTCGTAGACAAAGACCCTGAACGTGCCGAAGCCGAACTGATTGTTGCAGTTGTTCCGCAGGCGCACGTTCACCGGGAGCAAGGTGTCGCGCGGGACGGCGGGCACCTCGAAGGTCCGACCGAGGTCGTAGATCGTGCCGCTCTGTGCAGCGACGTCACGGAACGTGTCGTCGTCGTAGTTGCCGTTGAAGTTCGTGTCCCACCACACGCGGTAGCCCGCGGCGCAGGCCGAGTTCCGGGCGATGGCCTTCAGCGTGATCCGGGCTCCCTCATGCGCGGGATGCGGGAGGTTCGGGTTGTTCTGCGCGTAGGGCACAGGGATGATCGTCGGATCCCCCTGGGCCGCTGCGACGCTGGGCCACCCCAACGCGACCGCCGCCACCAGAACCAGCGCTTTTTTGACCGCACTCCACGGCGCCTTATTCATACCGTTGCTCCCCCGAGATCGATTGCGTCGGGCCGATACGTCCATTCGCAGTCGGGCGGAGAGCACACCCCGCCGACTGCACAGTTGCGTAAACCTACCGTGAGCTATGAGAAGAGTTCAATTCTTGTCGATTATTTCAGTCTGGACGGAATATTGCGAACGTTCGTTGCAAAGCCGTCACTGAGCGCGAGGTTGCGGGCATCTCGACGCCGCGTCTAAGCTGTGAACGAGACGGCTCGCCTTGACCGGCGACGAGCGCCCGACCGCAAGGGCGACGGGCCGATAGACAAGATCTTCGTTCATCTTGGTCCGCTGTTTTGGAGGTGCTCGCGCATGCCGGCATTGCGATTGATCCCAGTCTGCCTCGGTCTCGCGCTCTTCGCGTGCGGCGGCGGTTCGTCCGATGACTCAGGCCCGGAGAAGGACGCGACGGCGCCCTTCGGCTCGACAGGCGGCGACGACTCCGGCGGCGGTGAGCCGGCCGGGGGGTCGGGTGGTGAGCCCGTCGGGGCGCCCGGAGGCAACGGTGGCGCCGGCGGGGGTGATGGCGGACCGGGTGGCGGGCAGATGGACGCCTCGAGCTGCGTCTGTGCGCGGGGCGTCTGCGACCCCGCCGGTGCGTGCGTCGAGGCGTCGCCCTGCGCGTCGGATACGGAGTGTTTGGCCGGGCGGCTCTGCGAAGGCGGCACCTGCCAGCCCGGGTGCGCCGACGACGCCGCGTGCGCTGCGAATGGGCGTGCGAGCCGGTGCGTCGAGAGCCGATGCATCGAGTGCGCGAACGACGGCGAGTGCTTCGGGCGCTCCACGTGCGACGTCGCGACGGGTCTCTGCCTGTCGGCGGATATGTGCCAGGACTCGCGGGAGTGCGTCGGCGCCGAGGTTTGCAATGGGCGGACCGGGATGTGCGCCCCGCCGGCCGGGTGCGATGCGGAGAGCTGCCCCGCTGGTCGTGTGTGCGACGAGGCCATTGGGCGCTGCGTGTACCCGCCGAACTGCGAGGGCAACGCGGAGTGCCCGTCCGGCCAGGTGTGCCCGGCCGGCCGAGACCGGCAGTGCCGCGCGTGTGCGGACGATGTGGAGTGCGGCGGGACGCTGCGGTGCGTCGGCGGGCTGTGCGCCGAAGATGCCGAGGCGGGTTGCGCGGCGGATTCGGACTGCCAGAACGGGCGCGTCTGCACCGCCGGTGCCTGCACGCCGCCGGCTTGCGAGGATGACGCCGACGAGCCCAACGATACGGCGGACCTGCCCACCTCGATTCCCGCCGCCCAGGTCGAGGCGAGCGCGTGCGCCGCGAACGACGACTGGTATGCCGTCGAGCTCCCGAGCGACAACGCGGCCACGGTGGTCGCGACCGTGATTGACGGCACTGGAGACCTCGCCCTCGAGGTTCAGGACGACCAGGGCAACGTTCTCGCTTCGTCCAACGGGGTCGGCCTCGTCGAGGCGGTGGTCGTGGGTCCTTACAATGTGGACCGCGGACTCCGGATTCGGGTGCACCAGCCCGTGGCGCCGTCGAGCCTGCGATACACGCTCGCCGTCGAGCTGGCCGCCGAGGTCGGCTGCAACGACGACGCGGTCGACAACACCGTCGGCGACGACGATGTCGCATCGGCGCGGGCGCTCCGCCCCGCAGGTGCGCCGCCCATCGATGTGCGGCTCGACGGCCGTTCGTGCGGCGTGGACGAGGACTGGTTCTGCTTGCAGGTCGAGAACGGCGAGTCGCTGTCCGTCGAAGGCTCCGTGAACCAGGGCAACCTGCGACTCTCGGCCGCGATTGTGCCGGGGGCCGGAGGCGAGCCGCTCTCCGAGGTCGAGTGGGCGCGCGGTCAGGCAGCCGCGCCGCTCACGGCGCCGCGCAGTGGGGCGTACTGCATTCGGCTGCGTCCGGTCAGCGGCGAAGGGGCCTGGTCGATGCGCGTCTCGACGAACTCGCGGGCCCTCGCGGAGCTCTGCTCGGCCGCCGAGCAGAGCCCGACGACCATCGACGTCGGCGGCACGACGCAGCTCACGGGCGAGTTGGGCGAAGAAGACGTCTTCGACGCGAGCTGCGCGGCCGGCGAGCGGGACGGCGGCGAGGGCGTCCACGTGGTCGACGTGCTGCGTCCGGGCCTTTTGGTCGCCCGCGTCGCCGGTCGAGCGGGCGGGACCCTGGGGGATCCGGTGCTGAGCGTCCGCGGCGAGTGTGCGTCGGCCCTCAGCGAGCTCGCGTGCGTCGACGACGGTGTGGATCCCGAGGCGCCCGGCGCCGGCGGGCCCGGACCGACAGAGGTGCGGCTGCCGCTGGAGCAGGCGGGGGCGGTCACAATCGCGGTCGGAGGCATCGTGCCCGGAGAGCGACCGACGTACGCGCTGAACGTCGAGGTACGACCGCTGTCGGCCCCGCCCATGAACGAGGATTGCGACCGCGCGGCCGACATCGCGCTCGTGAACGGCGTCGCCAACCTCGTCGCGAACCTCGACCGCGCGCGCGACGACGTGGTCTCGAGCTGTGCGACCGCCGGCGGCCCGGATGCCGTCTGGCGCCTGAACCTCGACACCCGCTCTCGCGTCGCGGTTCGACTCGACGCCGACTTCGCGGTGAGCGCGTCGTTGGTGGCCGCGTGTGGTCGGGCGGCGGAAGCGTGTGGACCCGGCTTCGACGACGCCAGCGTGGCCGCCGGTGAGTGGTTGCTGGTCCTCGACGGCTACGGCCCGCAGGCCCGTGGCCGTGTGAACGCCCAGGTGACCGTCGTGCCCGACGCCGAGGCACCGGCGAACGAGGTCTGCGGATCCGCCGAGGTGCTTGCCCCGGCCGGCGGGATACTCGAAGGCGACACGAGCGGCGCGGTGGGGAACCTCGACCTACCGGACGGCAATCGATGCACGGGCTTCAACGCGAGTGGCGGCGACGTCGCCTACCGCATCGCCGTGACGGCCGGTCGACGGTATGCGTTCACGGCGACGCCCATCGGCGGCTGGGACCTCTCGCTCTACGTGTTGCGAGACGCGTGCGACAATCCGGTCGCCCAGTGTGTCGCGGGCAGTGACGGTGCGCTCGAGGAGCAGGTCGCGTTCGACGCGGCCGAGACCGAGGAACTCTCCGTGATCATCGACGGCGCCAACGGGGAGCGTGGCCCGTTCCAGCTCGAGTGGACCGTCGAAGAGTAACGGTCGCGGTGTCCCGAGGGGACGCTCCGGATCAGCCCTGAACGACGCTCCGCGCCCGCGAGACCTTGATGCGCGGCGTGGTCTCGGGGAGCGCGTTCACCGAGAGACCGAGCCAAACCTCCGCGGGCAGGGGCGCCGGCAACGGACGCTCCCGACCGAGCTCGAGGCGCAGCTTGCCGCCCGCTTCCAGGAAAGTGGACTGCGACTCGGTCCAGACCGGCTGCGTGGCGTCGCTCTTGTCGTAGAGCGCGAGGTCGAGCTGCATCTGCCCCGGCGTGGCGCCCTCCACCTCGGCTTCGAAGACGAGCGCCGCCAGGGGTCGGGCCGGCACGGTCGGCCCGACGGGGGGCACTACGGTGGGCGCGACCTGCAGGGGGGGCGAGGCGGGGATGGGCTCGGGAGCCGCCTCGGTCGTGGACTCGGGTTCGGGGCCACGCGCTCGACTCTCTTCGGGTGCGTCGTCCGGGTCGCCGAGGAATCGGCGCTTCAACCGTTCGAGCAGCCCGGGCTTACGGGGGGCCTCGCGCGAAGCCGGTGCAGGGCGTTCGGGGCGCGCCGCGCTGGTGGGGCCTGCCTCGGGCGCAGCGGCCTCCGGAGCCGCATCGGCGGGTTCTGGGGCGACGGGTCGGGCCGTCTCGAGCCAGGCATCCAGATCGAAGAGGTCGGCCTCGGTCCAGGTCGGGTCATGGGGAGAGCGCGGCAGCGACGGGTCACCGTAGGGCGCGGACTTCAGGGCTGCCCACGAACGCAGAAACAGGTCCGCGACGGGGCCTCCGCGCTTGCGCGCACGCTCCGCGGCGTTGAACAGCAGTCGGCGGGCCGTCCGACTGTTCAGGTGGATGAGGACCTCGAGGCCCGCGAGCTGCAGATCGACGTCGTCCTTGAGCGGCTTCTGCCGATCCGTCAGGCCCGGCCCCTCGGTGTGCAGGGTGCCGAGCATCGCGTTGACGAGAGGAAGCTGACGCTCACCGTCGAGGCGCACGAGGTTCAACGCGAGGGTGCGCTTCTCGTCCCGTGTGGGCGGGGTCGGCGGGCTCTGCGCACCGGACTCCTGCAGGTGCTTCGCGTAGTTCACGAGGTACAGCACCAGCGCGCGCTCGCCGCTCGCGCCGATGCGCTCGATGACCTCGCAACGAACCTGCGGCTCGCGGTCCTTCAGGTGGGCGAGGAGCATGTTGCGCATGCCGGGTGCATCGCTCAGCGGCATCGTGCGAACGACACCCGCGCGCACCGTCGGGTTGGTGTGGGCGACGACCTTCTGAAGGAAGATCTGGGTGTCGTTTTCGTCGGTGGGGAGGAGGGAGACCAAGGCCTCGACGAGAGGGGGCTCGACCTCTTTGCGACCCCAGAAGTGAATGTCGGGCCCTAGAGCGGCGCGGCCGAGCGCGGCGCGGGCCGAAACCGGCAGCGCGCCGCCCTCGAAGAGTGTGGAGACCAGCCGCATCAACGCCGCCGCCCGCTCGGCGAAGTCCTTCAGGGCGTGGGCGCGACCCATGGATTCGTCGATGGCGGTGGTCGTCGTCGCCTCGTCGTGCGCCGCGAGCGCGGCCTCGAGGGTCGCGGCGTAGGCTTGCGCGGCGTCCACGTCGGTGCAGGCCCGTGCGGCGTCGAGGCTCTCGTGCACGCCGGCCAGGGCGTCGTCCTGCCGACCCAGTGCGGCGAGCGTGACCGCCGCGGCGCCGAGCGCGCGCGCACGAAACAACGGCTCGACGATGCGGCGCGCGGTTCGCAGCGCCTCGAGCGGGTCGAGCGCCGCCATCGTGCGCTCGACGGCCTCGAAGCCTTGTCCGGCACGCACCGCGCTCTCGAAGTCGAGCTCTCCGCCGACCATCGAGATCCGGGTGAAGAACTCGCGGCCCCGGAGCGACCGGATGCGCTCCAGCGCCCGCGCGATCCGGATGAGCTCGTCGTTCTCTCCGAAACCGGATGCGCCCTCGGCGTCGGCCACGAAGTCCGCGGTCTCGGCGGCGAGCTCCACGGCTTGCGCCTGCGCCGACGTCGAGTTCAGCGCGCGTTGGTGGAGGCTCGTTCGACGTGTCTCCTGGTACTCATCGAAGAGCTCGCGTGTCACGGCGAGCAAGAGCGGCTCCCGCGCCTTCAGGATCGCCTCGGCGCCGATGTCGAGACCCAGCGGGGCATCCAGCTCGGTGTTGAGCTCGCGCTGGTAGAGCGAGAGCTGCCGAAGCGACTTCAGGTCGAGGCGATCGAGGTGGGCGGCGAGAACCTGCCTCGCCGCCGTGGCCGAGTCGGACGAGGGTGTCCGAATCGCGCGCCCGACGAGCGCGTAGAGCTGCTTGACCTCCCAGGGCACGGGCAGCCGACGGCCGACGACGTCGGAGTGAAAGAGGACGTCGACGCCCCGCAGCCCGGCGCGCGAGAGCGTCTTGCGGAGGGTCTGCTCTTCCTCGGCGGCGGAGTCGACGATGCGCGCCGCGACGAGTCGAGAGAACTCGGCGAGCTGGGCACGCTCGATGTCGGCGTCGATGGAGACCGCGATGACGTTGCGATGCTCGAGCGCGCCGGTCATGCGCGTGATGAGCGTCATCATGCCGTACTTGCGTCGCACGACCCGCAAAGCGTTCCGCGGATCGAGGAACGCGTCGGTGCCCTCGCGCTGGACCAGGATCTCCTGCATCGAGACGGGCTGGTCCAGGTACTCGTAGGCGACGACGTCGTCGATGCCCGTCGACAGCGTCGAGACGAAGGTGATCCGAGGCCGGCGGCCCATGGCCTGCTTGAAGAGACCGTAGACCTGGTCGCGCTCCGCCGCGGCCTCGGGGTGCTCGGGTATCCACGTCTTGAAGAGGCTCATGACCGCGGTTCGGAGGTGGCTCTTGTCCCGTTCGGCGTCGGAGCGCCAATCGGATGCGCCGGTCACGACCTTCTCGAGCATACGAACGTCTCCGGGACCGTCTTGAGGGGAGCCGCGCGGTTGCGAGTCCTCCAGCTAAGCGTTATGTACCAGAGAACGCGCCGCGCGCGAGCGCCGCGTCGAAAGAGGGGGGGCGCTTGGCGGAGCCGTCGGCGAAGGGCGGGCGTGACGAAGGGGCGGGGCGTCCTGTCCGTGAAGCCCTGCGTCGGATCCGCGACCTCACGGCCGTCGACGCGCCGACGGGCGACGAGCGCGCCGAGGCCGTGGCCGAGGTCGCGCGCCTCTTGCGAAGCGCGGCCGGTGAGCACGGCGACCTCGAGCTCGTCATCTCGACGAACCGGATCACCCTCGGCGACGACGCGGTCTACAAGTCCGACGCGCGGGACGCGAACCTCGCCTTCGAGCTCTTTCGCCAGGGCCTCCGCCGTCTGGTCTTCAAACCTGGTCTCACCGACGACGAGGTGGACGTCTTCGTTCGACGCTTCGCCGACAGCCGCGACCTCGAGAAGGTCGACGAGGACTTCGTCAGCCAGCTGTGGCGAGCGTCTTTGCCCGGCATCCAGTACGTGGCCCTGGACGGCTTCACCGAGCGCCTCTTCATGGCCGACGAGGAGTTCACGTCCTCGTTCCGCGCCATCGTCGACGACCTCTATCCGGGCCTGGTGGAGATGCCGGACGACGACGTCGCCGATGCTCCCCAGGCCCGCGAACGCGTAGGTCGGGACGCGGGCGAGCTCGTGGACGAAGCGTTCGAGCGGCAACGCACGGCGGCCAAGGCGCTGGCCGCCCAGGCGAAGGTCTTTCGGCAGGCGCTGCTGGACGCAATCGAGCCGGTCCCGGTCGTGGAGCACGGCCTCAGGCTGCTGTCGTGCTTCGCCGTGAAGAGCCCCTGCGCGGCGACGGGGACGGATGTCGGGCGGGCGCTCATGTACACCATGCAGGTCGCATGGCTGCGCATCGGCATGACGGCCTACGCGGACGCCGGCCGGACCCTGCTCGCCCTGACCCGAGCCGACTTCGGCCCCGCTTTCGCCGATCGACTCGCTGAGGTCCGGGGCTTGATCGCGGGCCGCGAGGCCGTGAGCTTCGCCGCCCGGAACGCGGACCCTGAACGTCCGGAGCAGACGTCGTGGTTGCGGTGGTACTTCATCTCGGCGGGGGTCCTGACGGCGCCCGACCTGCTCTCGCTCATCAACGCCGCACCGACGCCCAACGCCCAGGCGATGTTGCGGGACCTCCTGCGGCGCCAGGGCACGTCGTCCATGGAGCCGTGGGCCGAGCAGCTCCGCGGCGGTGATCCGAAGGTCGTGCTCGAGGTGCTCGAGGTCATCCTCGGCAGCAACCTGGGCCCGCAGGCGGAGCCACTGCTCATCGAGCTGCTTCGGCACCCGTCACCCGAGGTTCGAGGTCGCGCGATCGACGGGCTCCAGAGCGACTACTCGCAGGCCATGCGGCAGGTGCTGCTGCCCATGCTCCGGGATCCGTCGCCGGTGGTCCGGCTCGCGGTGCTGGGGCGCTTAGTCTCCGCCCATGACCGCAGCGTGGCCCCCTACATCGCGGGCTCCATCAAAGCGCCGGTCTTCATCGAGGCCGAAGAGGACGAACAGCGCGCGTTCTTCGAGGCCCTCGCGGAGCTGGGGGGCGGGCGGACCCTCGAGGTCTTCAGCGAGCGTCTGGCCCTCAAGGAGGCCGAAGGGGGCGCGCTCGGGCGACTCTTCGGGAAGGGCGCGCAGGCCCTGGGCGATACCCCTGTGCGCCGGGCCGCGCTGGCCGGCCTCGCGCGGCTCGGGACACCGTCGGCCGTCGCGCTCATCCGTGAGCTTCAAGGCCGGGCCGACCTGGAGCTCGCCTCTCAGTGTGAGGTCGCCGTCCGCCTCGCGCAGAAGGAGCGCGCACCCGTCGCGCGTGCCGACCGACCGACCGCCCAGGCTGTCGAGGATCCCGCCGCGGTGGTCGCCGCGGGGGCCAGCGCGCTCGGCACGCGGGTGCTCTTCGACCCGAACGCGCTCCGGGTCGAAGCCCCGCCGCGCCCAAGGCCGACGCCGCGGGCCTCGGTGCCCAAGGAGCCCTCGTCTCCCGGGGTGCGCGCACCGAGCGCCGCGCCGCCTCCGACGACGGCCAGGGCCCCGCGCGCCATCGCTGATCTGCCGTTGTTGGCCGCGGGTGAGGTCTTCCTCGCGAACGACGAGCGACGCCTGCGGGCCGAGCCCTCGAACCTGGAGGTCGGGCACCTCAAGTTCACGGCCATCCGGTTGGTGCTCGTGGGCCTCGACGCCGAGCGGCCGAAGGCCGAGCCCGCGCGGCGTCCCCCGGCGGCGCGGGCGGCGCCTCGGGTCGTGGAGCGCGCGACCCACGCGGCCCATGAGGACTGGACGCATCAGCCCGACGCGAGCCTCGTCGACATCCTGTCGAGCTACCTCGACGATGAGGCCGAGGACGGACGTCCCGCCAAAGCCCGCGCCCCCGCGAGGCCCGCGGGTGCGCCGCCGTCGTCGCAGAAGCCCGCGGCACCCGCCCCGCCGAAGCCCTCGACATCGGGCCCCGCGGCGCAAGGTGCGGGCGGCATCGACGACGTCCTCAAGCAGTTCCTCGACCTCGACCTCGATTAATCGCTCGCCTTACGGAGAAGAACTTGGCTGCGGCGAACCCGGCTCTCGAAGGTGAACAGCACCAGCGTATTCAGAACGCCGGCAAGCAGCTCCTCATGCACACCTACTCGTTGATGAAGACGGGAGAGATCCACGACCTCAACAACGACGCGTACGAGCGGCCCTGCGAGAAGCTCGTCGAGTCGCTCGAGGTCTTGATGAAGCTCGAGCGGCAGTCCATCTCCATGGTCGTGTACGAGGGGGTGGCTCAGGTCAACAGCCATGCGCTCTGGCTCGATCCCGCGACCCAGGAGCTCGCGCAGGAGCTCGAGCAATGGTTGGCACGCCGAGAGGCCGGAGGTTTGATCTTCGCCGCGCGGCCGAGCGAGGATGAACTTCGGCGATTCTTCTTTCATTTCGCGCGCTTCCGAGCACCCGCCGATACGCGGAGTCAGTTCAAGGCGCTCGCCGAGCACCTGATCGGCGATGGCATCGCGCGTGTCAAGCTCGCGCCGCAGCCCGTCCGGCTGGACGGACTCGGTCAGGGGATTCGAGGCGTGGCTTCGCTGTGGCACTACGCCAAGGCCGTCGCGGGGATGCGCATCCTGCTGCGCCGGGTCCCGACGGACGTCAAGCAGGCCCGTCGTCTCGCGCTCGAGCTGGTGGACTCGGCGACGGGCGAGCAGGACCTCTTCCAGTCCATGCCGCTGCTCGGCACGGTGCCTCACGACACCGCACGGCAATCCGTGGACGCGGCGATCCTCGTCGCGGCGACGGCGCGAGGTCTCGGTCTGAACGCCGTGCGGTGCTGCGAGCTGACGCTCTCGACGCTCCTCGCCGAGATGGGGGTCGCGCGAGAGAACCCTGATCCCAACGAGTTCACGGACCTCGAGGCCGCGTCGACCCTCGCGATTCGACACCTGCAAGAGTGCGCCGAGATCTCCACGGAGGTGCTCCGCAGGACGACGGTCGCGATCGAGCATCTGCTCGGGCCCTCGTTGACGGGTCCGCCGCACCTCCCGGCGGCGCCGTCTCCCCACCTGGAGACGCAGCTCGCGGCGCTGGCCCACACGTGGCTCGACCTCGTCCGGGGACGTGCCCAGCGAGAGCCCATCTCGGCCGTCGAGGCCACGCTCAGCCTGCTGCGGAGCCCGCCGCGGAACGTCGACCCCAACCTGGTCATGACCTTCGCCGCGATCCTCGGCCCTCTCCCCGTAGGCACGGTCGTCGAGCTCCACAACGGAGACCTCGGGGTCGTCTCCGAGGTGGACCACCTTCGAGGTCGCGCCGTCTATCGGGCGGAGGTCCCGCCCGTCGCTGGCCCGCGCAAGGTCTTCGTGCAGCGCATGCGGACCTCGAGCGGTCAGCTCGTGCCCGAGCGGCAGGCGCGCGTGCGCCTGGGGGACGACGATGCGGACGGCACCCCGTGGCGTGTCGCGAGGACCCTTGCGTCCGCCGGGTGGGAGGATCTCGTCACCCGAGCGCTGCTCCAACGGCCGTCGACGGTGGTCATGCAGATGGGGCTGCGGACATGAGGTTCTCGACGGCGCCGGGGGTGCTCGTCGCGATGCCGCAGCTGGCGGATCCGAACTTCACGCGCTCGGTGGTCGTGATGATCGAGCACGACCCCCGCGGGGCGCTCGGGGTCGTGGTGAACCAGACCGTGGACCACGGGTGCGCAGAGGTGTGCGCCGAGCTCGGGCTCGAGTGGCCCGGTGCGCCGACGGCGAACCTGCTGCGCGGGGGTCCGGTCGAGCCCCAGGGACTCTGGATGCTGCACGACGACGGCTGGGGGTTCGCCGAGACGATGCGGGTCACGCCCGGGGTCGCCGTGAGCCGGAGCCGCGAAGCCCTCGAGCGGATGTGCGCGGCGCGTGAGGCGAAGCTCTCCTTGCTCGTGGGGTACGCCGGGTGGGGCGGCGGTCAGCTCGAGCAGGAGATCTTGCAGGGGAGCTGGCTCGTGACGAGCTGCAGCGCCGAGCTGGTCTTCGAGTGGCCGCGCGAGGAGGTCTGGCAGCGCGCGCTCCACGCCATGGGGGTCGATCCGGCCCACCTTGTGTGCAGCCAGGGTGGCCTGCAGTAGCGCGCGGGCTGTTTCAGGTCGAGGGCAGGCGGCGCCGCACGAAGTCGCCGGCCAGGCCGACGAGACCGAAGGCGATGAGCAGCGTGGCGTGGCCTTGCACGAGATGGGCGAAGGTATAGTCCGGGCACTGGAGCGAGACCGGGACCAGCGCCAGCGCACTCGCCCCAACCAGGACATACACCAGCGTCGGCCCGCGTCGTCGCAGCAGCCCACCGAGCCCCGCGATGAAGACCACGGGGAGCGTGAGCAGGCCGACGACCGTGCCGTACGCGAAACAGTCGCCGGGAGGGCCGTGCGGCGTAGAGGCCCACGCGACCGCGCTCCCCAGCAGAGCGGGGAGGAGGGCCAGCGTGAGGGCGACGGTGAGGGTCGACCCGCTCGCGCCCCGGTCGCCGAGGACCCGCGGGAAATGCACGCCCAGGGCCAGCGCCCAGGCCGTCAGGCCCGTCAAGCCCAGGAGAAACGCGCCCACCACGACCGGCATGGGGGCGGTCGTTCCGACGTTGAGCGAAACCCCGAGGAGCGCAGTCAGCCCGACGACGGCCGCGAACCTACGGCGGCGGGCGGTCCGCATCCGGGCCAGGTCATCGAGCACCGCGGTCGGCGCGCCCGGCATCTCCGGCGTGTCGAGGCTCATGGTTCGTCCGCTCCCCGGCCGGCGAAGAGCGCTCTGAGTCTCTCGTAGCCGCGATGTGCCCGCACGCGCGCGGCGCCCTCGTTGATGCCCAGGCGCGCGGCCACCTCACTCAACGGCAAGCCCTCCAGCTTGTGCATCGCGACCACCTGCCGCTGGGACTCGGGCAAGGTCTGCACCGCGTCTCGCAGCGCCGAAAGGAGCGCGTCGAGCTCGGCGGGCGTGGCCCCGTCGTCGATGAGGGCGGGCGGCTCGGGCAGCTCACCGTCCGAGGTGACCCGATCGACGGCCACGGCGCGCCGCCGTAGGCTGTCGATGGAGAGACGGCGCGCGATCGTGAGCACCCACGCGCCCACGGGGGCCCCGGAGCGATAGCGGTCCCGCGCCTTGTGGACACGGAGGAAGGTCTCCTGAGTGAGGTCTTCGGCGCGGACCGGATCCCCGACCCAACGGCGTTGGCACGCGAGCACCACCGGCGCGAGCTGCGCATAGAGGGCGCGGAACGCGGCGGCGTCGCCGTCCACGTAGCGATCCATGAGCGCCGCGAGTGCATCCGCGCTCGGGCGTTGCGTTCCGGTTCCATGGTCTTGCGATACGGTCACCGGGGCCACATGTTACTACGAATGCGGCTGAGCTCGGCGCGCGGAAGTTGGACGCCCCTGAATCGTCGGGTGGCCGTGGCCGTGGTCGCGACCGGTGGACTCGTCTGGATCGCCGGGGTCGGCTGGGTGGTGTGGCGGGGCGCCGAGGTGCGTCGGTCGGTCGATGCCGCCTCGGAGTCCTTCGAGACCGCCCTCGTTCTCGGTTGCACGCCGGGACCGGGGCTGGAGAGACGTGTGGCCGGCGCCGTCGCCCTGTGGCGTGCGGAGCGCGTTCGACGCATCGTCGTCAGCGGGCGAGGTGAGGGCGCCGCGGGCGTCGAGTGGGCGCGGGGCCTCGGTGTGCCGGACGCGGCGTTGCACGCCGAGGTCGAGGCGCGCACGACCCTGGAGAACTTCGCGCGGTGTGCGCCGCTCCTCGCACACGCGCCGTTCTTCATCGTCACGGACGACTGGCACATGCCGCGGGCGCTCACGCTGGCGCGTCTCCACGGTCTCGACGGGCGCCCTCATCCCGTGCGCGCACCCTGGCGCTCACGGCTGCTCGCCCGGGAGGGCCTCTCCATCGTCAAGACCCTGGCCGGAGCGACGCTGCGCGGCCGCGACTGACGGGGTGCGCGCTCAGCGGACCTTGCGGAGCGCGTCGAGGAGACGATGCTCCAAGCCCTCGGACCGCCCTGCGAACTCCAGACCCAGGCGAATTTCCCCGTCCACGACCAGGGCCGTCCGCACGCGCGCCGGGAGGGCGACACGAGCACCGCCGAAGTCGAGGTGCACGGTGAAGATCTGGCCGATGACAAAACCCTCGTCGAGGGGGATCCGCACGCCGATGCCGCCCATGGACACGTCGACCCCGGTGGCCCGAGTGCGACGACCTTCCATGCCGAGCTCGACCTCGGCGCCCAGGGCGCCGTCGAGCCGGAGGTGGCGACGACCTGGATAGAACAGCGCCTCGGCCGGGCGCAGAACAGTCACGCGCGCCCCCCCGTCGTCGAGGCGCTCCACCTGCGCCACGACCGCATGGAAGCCGACGTATTGCACCCCTCGATGGTCGGAGATCGCCAGCGAGTCGCCCGCCGAGACCGACGCACGCAGGCCGGGCGCGGGGACGACGAAGGCGAGCGGGCCCTCGCACCGCGCGACGCAGATGACCCCGTCCGGGCTCGCCAGGAGGACGTCCCGATGCAGCATGGACTCGAGCCCGCGACAGATGGCGTCGAGCTCACGCACCGACTCGGCCCCCTCGGTGCTGCGCAGGAACGGATCGAAGGGCGACGGAGTGACGGGGCTCAGGGCGAGAGCGGTCATCACGCGACCTTTCCAGCGGGGGTTCGATCGACCTGAAGCACGGGGGTGACCTGAGGCGCGGACGGGAGGGAGACGAGAAAGGATTCGAGGGGCGAGGCGCGTCCGGCGGGCGCGTTTTCATGGACCCAGTCCGAGGCGTCGAACTGAAGGATGAGGTCGCGTCGATCGTCCGGCTTGCGGTCGAGGCGTGCGATGGCGGCGCGTCCCGTCATGAGCCCGGTGGGCAGGCCCAGACGGACCTGAGGGATCTGCGCGCCGACGGGCAGGAGCGGGCCGGCGTCGAGTGTGCCTCGCAACGCACCTCGGCCGACCTCGCGCACCCAGCAACGACGCTCTCCCTCGCCCGGGAGCATGACCGACGCGACGACCGCGGCGGTCTCCGGCACGAGTCGGCGCGCGAGGCCTCGTCGAAACGTCCGATACAAGTGGCGCGGGCCGAGGATCGCCATGATCGGGCCTACGCTGCCGGCGAAAGACGTTCGGAACGAGACGAAGTCGGGGCCGTCGAAGAAGCCGACGTTCACGATCACGCCGTGCGCCCAATGGGTCGTATCGAGCCCGGCCTTGGAGACGTCGATCAGCAAGAGCGGAGGGCCCGAGCCGCTGCCCCCCCCCGGTCGGGTCATCACCGTCCCCGTAAAGACCTCGTGCATCGCGGGGAAGGTGAAAACGACCGTCGGCACCTGAGACGCGAGGCGCGTGAGCTCCCGAATCTCGGTGACGTCGTCGATGACGACACACTCCGAGAGCTGGTCGAGGAAGGGGTCGAAGTGGCGTAACGCCTCGGCCACGCTCTGGTCGCAACCAGGGGCAATCTGGATGGGCATCGGCATCGGCATGCCCTCTCCTTTCGGCGCGTGCGTCGACTCCCTTGAGAAGGGGGGTCGGGCCATCGTCGGCCCGGTGGAGTCGACCTCCGAGTCCATGTTATTCAGCCGCCGCGCAACGGGCGCCCGCGCGTCGAAAGGTCGAGTATGCGAATCCATCGCTGGTTCCTTCGTGGCTTGCTCTTCACCCTCGTGGTCCTCTTCGCCGTGCAGGCGTCGGCGCGGCGCGATCGACGGTCGGCCCAGCCCGAAGAGGCCATGCTCGGCAAACTCGTCAACAATGTGCGCTACGGCCTCGACAAGACCGCCCTGGCTTTCCTGGACGGCGAGGGGCAAGCCCGAGTCCTGCTCGGCCCGACCTTCGACAAGGCCACCCCCGAGCAGCGCGCCGAGTTCGTGCGGCTGTTCCACCACATCTTCGCGGGGATCGCCTTCCCCAACATGCGGGACAGCTTTCAGCACCTCACGACCATCACCTACGACCCCCCGAAGCCGAGCGGCAACGGAGTCGTCGTCGGCTCGGTCCTGCACGTCCAGGCAGGACCGAAGGAGCAGGAGATCAAGGTCATCTACCAGCTCTCGAAGGCCGCGGACGGGTCCCCTCGGGTCGTCGACGTGACCATCGTGGGCGACAAGTCGATGCTCACGAACATTCGTGACGACCAGGTGCAGCCGATCCTCAGCGAAGGGGGCATGCCCAAGCTCCTGGACCTCTTGAAGACCCGTGCGGCCGAGTTCAAGGCCCCCGCGGACACGCCGACGACCGCGAAGCCCTGACCGACCGGCGACCGCGATGAACACCGGAAAACCCCGCCTCGCGGCCGCGTGGAGTCGTCTGCTCCTCGCGGCCCCAGGGCGCATCATCGTCGCGCTGCTGCTGCTCTCCGTCGTCAGCGGAGTCTTGGCGCAGCGGCTGACGATCAACACGAACCAGCTCGACCTGATCAGTCAGGACCTCCGCCAGGTGAAAGACCTGAAGCGGGTCGTCGACATGATCGGCGGCGCCGGTCACGTGATCGTCGCCTTGCGCGGCACGGACGAGCCGCGTTTGAAGGGCGTCGCCGACGACGTCGCGGCCTGGCTGCTCGAGGACCGCGAGCGCGTTCGCGAGGTCACCCACAAGGTCTCTGTCGACTTCCTGCGCCAGAACGCCGCGCTCTTCATGGCGACCGACGACCTGGTCGAGCTCAAGCGCCGCGTCATGCTCAAGGTCAAGGACGCGCTCAAGCGCTCGAGCCCGTTCTTTGTCGAGATTCGCAAGACCGAGCCCTACGTGCTCGAGCTCGACGACCTCATCGCGAAGTACAAACGCGTCGGTCGTAAGGACATCAGCGACGACTATTACATCAGCGAGGACCGCAACATGGTCCTGCTGCTCGTCAAGCCGATGTGGGACTCGAACCAGCTCGGTCGCACCGGGGAGCTCGTCGAGCGGATTCGTGCACACCTGCTCGCCTACGGCGGCGCCAACGCCCGCGGTGCCCGGCTCGTCGAGGACGACTCCGAGGCCCCCGATGCCGACCCCGCAGTGCTCGAGTTCGGGTTCACGGGGAGCTACCAGACGAACTACGACGACTCGTTCCAGATCGAGGCTTCTCTCGCTCCGGTCAGCGTCATCGCCTTCATCGGCGTGCTCCTCACGCTGCTCCTGTTCTTCGGACGGCGTCTCGGCTCCGTTCTGCTCGTCATGAGCGGGCTCTTGATTGGGCTGGTGCTCACCTTCGGCTTCGCCTGGCTTGCCGTCGGTGAGCTCAACATGATCACGTCGATCCTGGGCGGGATCCTGATGGGCATCGGCATCGACTTCGGCATCCACGTGCTCTACCGGCTGCGATTCGAGTTCGGACAGGGCCGGGAGGTCCGGCTCGCCATCGCGAACATGGTCGAGTTCTCAGGACCCGCCTCTCTCGTTTCGGCGCTGGGCATCGGCGCGGCCTTCCTCTCGCTGATGTTCTCGGAGTTCCGGGGGTTCGCGGACTTCGGCCTGCTCTCCGGCGCGGGTGTCTTGCTGATCGGCATCGTCATGTATCTGTGGGTACCGTCCGTGCTCCTGGTGCTCGAACGCCGCTGGCCGGGCATGGCCGTGCGCGTCGTCGGGCGCCAGCCGCCGCCTTCCGCACGCGCGGCCCGCTGGACGCGCATCCCCGCCCCCCGTGCGGTGCTCGTCGTGGGCGGCGCGCTCTGTATCGCGCTCTTCGCCGCCGCGCCGGGGGTCGACTTCGAATACAACACCCGCGCCCTGATGGTCGAAGGTCAGCCGTCGGTCCGGCTGCAAGACGAGGTCAACGCGCGGTTCCAGATCTCGGCCGATCCGGTGGCCGTCTACACACGTACCGAGGGCGAGGCCCAGCGTGTGAACCAGTTCATCTCCCCGATCGGCGAGGGCCGCTTCTCGACCGTCTCGCAGGTCGCGTCCATCTACACCTTCGTGCCGCCGGCCGACCAACAAGCGCGCAACGCCGCCGTGCTCGCGGAGTGGAAGTCCGAGCTCGCCGAGATCAATCGCAAGAGCCTGCCGCCCGACCTCGACGCCAAGTGGGACGAGGCGATGAAGCTGCTGGACGCGAAGCCCTACGACCTCGGCGGCGTGCCCGAGGAGTTTCGGCAGCTGTTCCGCAACTTGCCCACGAGCAAGCCCGAGAACGAGGGGTTCCTGACCTTCGTCTACCCGACCGTCGATCTCTGGGATGGGAAGCAAATGATGCGCTTCTCGGACGAAGTCGAGACGCTCGAGCTGCCCGACGGCCAGACCTACCACTCGGCGGGGCTCGCCATCATCTTCGCGAAGCTCGCGCGCATCGTGCTCTTCGACGGGAAGCTCACGGTCCTTCTCACGGCGCTGTTGCTCATCGTGATCTTCTATTTCGACTTCCGGTCGATCCGGACGACCGTCGTCGCGCTGTTGCCCCTGGGCCTGGGCATGGGCGTGATGCTCGGCCTCATGGTCGTGACCGGTGTCACCTTGAACTTCATGAACATCGTCGTGCTCCCGATCGTGCTGGGGTACGGCGTGAGTCACGGCGTGTATCTCATGCATCGATTTCGAGAGGGTGTGAGTCCCGTGGAGGCGCTGCGGACGGTCGGGGTGGCCGTGGCATGCTCCACCTTGACGACGCTGGCCGGCTGGATCGCCCTGTTGTGGGCGAGTCACAAGGGCATGAAGTCGCTCGGGAGCCTGGCGAGCATCGGCATCACGGCCACGCTCGTCGTGTCGTTCACGCTCATGTCGGCCGTCCTCCAGATTCTGCACGACCGGCGTGTCGCCGCGCGCACCGAGGCCCAAGGATGAATCGCCTCGGGCTCATGGCCTCTTTTGTGTGCGTGAGCACGGCCTGTTCGCCGGTGACACGTTCCAGCGTGCGTCCGGACTTCGCCACGGTCGACCGGACGCAGACCCTGCGGCTGGTCGTGGTGACCTCGCCTCTGCCCGCGGGCAGCGAGAACGTCGGGCACCTGTGGGCGGGCATCGCGCGCAAGTGGACGAACCAGCATCGCGACTTCCTCGTGGTCGATGACTTCGGCGCGGCCACGTTGCCGGGCGATCTTTGCTCGGATGGCGTGCAGGGCATCCTGCACCTCGCGCCGGTCGCCGCCCTCGAGGGGGACGGCGCGCAGGTGCAGGTCGAGGCCCGCCTCGTTCGATGCACCGACCAGGTCGAGATCTGGTCCGCGGCGGCCGCCGGCTCCTGGTCGTCCAAGGACGACGACCTGGACGGTGTGAGAGCCTACTGGGTCCGTGAGCTGGGCGAAGAGGTCGGCCCGTGGGTCGTGCCGACGTTCCGGCTCGTGACCGCGACTTTGGAGACGCTGCCCGAGCCGGCCTTGCCAAACGAGGCCTGGGTCAGGGAAAAGATCGAGCTGGGAGATTGAGCGATGAACGACTTCAACATTCACCGATTTCTCGACCTCGCCGGAGGGGTCAAGGTCGACGACCTGGATTGGGCTCTGTGCCGACGCATCGGTGTGTCCGACACCGAGGAACGCATCTTGCGGTACATGGGCGACACCGAGTCGCACACGATCCTCTACATGCGTGACTTGCTCGCGGGACACAGCACTCGGGACCCCGAGGTCGTGAACTTCCTCTCGGCGTGGGTCTTCGAGGAGCTGTGTCACGGGCGCGCGATCTCGAAGCTCCTCGCCGAGTGCGGTCGACCCGAGGACGAGGCGCGCTACACACGCATCACCGAAGGTTCGTCGGTGCGGGAGTTCATCGAGGCGGCCCTGTCCCATGGCGTCGCCTACCTGACGCCGCGCTTCGTGGCGGTCCACATGGCGTGGGGGGCCATCAACGAAGCGACCGCGGCCGCCGCCTACCAGAACCTGGAGAAGCGCACCGCGAACCCGGTGCTGGCCACGCTGCTCAACCGCATGGCCCGCCAGGAGCGGCGGCACATGGCGTTCTACTACCAGCAGGCGCGCAAGCGCATGGTGGGTGAGCCGCGCACCCAGGCGCTGGTGCGGTTCGCCATCAAGCGCTTCTGGACCCTCGTGGGTTCGGGTGTCGGCGGCTCGGACAACCTCGCGTTCATCGCAGCGCAGCTCTTCCCCGACGAGGCCGCGCGACAGCCCCTGGACGCGGCTGAACGCCAGATTCGTGAGCTCCCGGGGCTGGAGTGGTTCGAGTCCTTGACCCGCCAGACCGCGGCCATGGCCGACAGCTGGACGCGTGTGCACGGGCCCGCGCGTTTCGAGACGAACGAGGCCGCGGCCATCGCCGCCCTTGGCCAGGCCGCGGGGTGACGGCGACGCCGCTCGTCGAGGTGCCGGCGGGACTGCGTCGGTGGTTCGTCGTTCACTGCGTGGCGGACTGGGCCTTCGCGCTGCCGCTCTTTTTTGTGCCCGAGGTCTTCCTCGGCGCCCTCGGCTGGACCGTCGTCGACCCGGCGACCGCACGGGCCGTGGCCGCGGCGCTCGTGGGCATCGGCACGCAGTCCTTTCTGGACCGGAACGCGGGCGTCGAGAGCTACCGCACGATGCTGAGCCTGAAGGTCATGTGGTCGGCCGTGGCGTGCCTCGGCCTCGCGTGGACGGGTCTCACCGGGGGACCGCCCATGGTCTGGGCGCTCTTTGGTGTCTTTCTCGCGTTCAACGTGCTGTGGACCGCGTACTTTCTGAAGCTCCGCGCAACCGTGTCGCCGGTGAAGTGAAGGGGCGCCGTGGAGAGAACGTGGTGCGAGATCGACACCTCCGCCCTCGCGGACAACGTGCGGACGTTTCGACGTCTCGTCGGTGAACGTGTCCTGCTCGCGCCCGCCGTGAAGGCCAACGGATACGGGCACGGGCTCAGCCTCGCCGCCCGGGCGTTCGTGGGCGCCGGGGCCGATTGGCTGTGCACCGACTCCGTCGAGGAAGCGGCGGCCGTTCGCGCGGCGGGTGTGACCGTGCCCGTGCACATCATGGGGTACGTGCCGCTCGACGACCTCGCTCGGGTCGCCGAGCTCGACGCGAGCCTCGTCGTCTACAACGCCGCGACCGTGGAGCGGATGGCCGCGCTCCGATGTCCGCTGCGGGTGCACCTCAAGCTCGAGACCGGGAACCATCGGCAAGGGGTCGAGCTCGAGGAGGCGCTCGCCCTCGCCGCCCGCCTTCGCGAGGTCCCGGGCGCCACGCTCCAGGGGGTGTGCAGCCACTTCGCGAACATCGAGGACACCACGGACCACGCCTACGCGCGTCACCAGCTCACCCGGTTCGAGGACGCGGTGGCGGCGTTGCGGGCCGCCGGGCATGAGATTCCGCTCAGGCATCTGTCGAACACCGCGGCGTCGCTGCTCTGGCCCGACCAGCGGTTCGAGATGGTGCGGGTCGGCCTGGGCGCGTACGGACACTGGCCCTCCAAGGAGACCCGCGTGGCGTCTCTGCTCACCGGTCGTTCGGACGTGGCGCTCCGTCCGGCGATGACCTGGAAGACGCGTGTGGCGCAGGTCAAGGACGTGCCGGCGGGGGCGTTCATCGGCTACGGGTGCACCTTCATGACGACCCACGCGACGCGCCTGGCGATCCTGCCCGTCGGTTACGCCGACGGCTTCGACCGGGGGGCGAGCAACCTCGGGTGGGTGCTGGTGGGGGGCCGCCGCGCGCCGGTCCGCGGTCGCGTGTGCATGAACATCCTCATGGTCGACGTGACGGACGTGCCGGAGGTCGCCCTCGAGGACGAGGTCGTGCTCCTCGGCCGCCAGGGGGACGCCGTGCTCTCGGCGGAGCAAATGGCCGATTGGAGCGGCACGATTCAGTACGAGACCCTCGCGCGCATCGCCGACCACGTGCCCCGGCACGACCGGCCCGGCAGCGGCCCGCCCGGCTGGGACGAGACCGGGGCGTATCGTCCTCCGCGCTGACAGGCCGGTGCGGGTCGAAGGTCTCAGCGCCCCAGGAGGGCCGAAAGGCTCAGCGCCAGGCGAAAGCCCAGGTCGGGGGCGGCGCGGTCCATCTTGAGGAATGAGCGCGCCGCGAGGTGTGTGCCCGCGCGCCCCGTGAGGAAGCTCCCGCCCTTGATCGCCCGGCGTCGTGGATCGCGCGCGTGCTCCGTCGAGGTCCACTCCCGCACGCCGCCGGCCAGGTCGCGGGCGCCGTAGGGGCCTTCGTCGAGCAGGTTGCCGACGGGCGACAGGGCCCCACCCTCGGGACTGTCGGCACACCGGCAGAACGCGGGCTCCCACACGTGGCCCCAGGGCCAGGGACGACCATCCGCACCCCGCGCGGCCTTCTCCCACTCGGCCTCGGTCGGCAGACGCCAGGGGAGCGCATCGACCATCGCGCGCCACTGACAGAAGGCCAGCGCGTCCCGTGCCGAGACCTGGGTGACGGGCATGCGGCCGTGGTCCTCGGACCACCATCGAGCGTCGTTCCCGAGGCGCCAGCGGGGCGGGACGTGGGCGCGCGCCGAGGCCGGGTCGCGCGCCTGCAACGCCGCCAGGAACTCCGCGTAAGCGTCGACCGTGACCGGCTCCACGGCGAGGATGAAGTCCTCGACCCGGAGACGCTGACGCGGAGGGGCGAGCAGCTCGGCCTCGTTGGCCCCGGTCCACGCCGGGCCCCCCGGTACGTGCACACAGCCGGCGGGCAGCGCGCCGCGCGGCAAGACCCGCACCTCGACGTCGACCTGTTCCTGTCGTTGCACGGCCACCGGGACGCGTGTCGTCTCCCAAGCGTCGCCCGCGAGCAGCACCAGATACGAGCCCATGGGCATCGGCTCGAGGAGGAGCGGCGTGACCCCCACGTGCCGGGCGTCGATGGGCCCGAGCCGCAGATCATCCTGCTGCGCGTAGCGGTACAGCGTGACTGAGAGACCCGGCGGATTCGATACGAGGTTGAGAGACCCCGCGCCCTCGAGCGCCGCCCGGAGCGCACCGTCGCGATCGTGCTGCATCGCGAGGCCCCGGAAGACCGCCATCGTCGCGCGCTCCGCCACACGCTCCGCCTCGAGAAAGCGATACCAGAAGAGGTCGCGGAGCCCCTGGTGCGCGTCCGCGTTCTCGGGGGCATCGGAGAGCACCTGCGTGAAGAGCGCCACCGCCATGTCGAAGTGGGCCGCGGCTTCGGTGTCCAGCTGGTCGAGCTCGCGGTTCGCGGCCCAAATGGGGGCGACGGTCTCGGCATCGTCCGCGGGGAGCCGGAGCGTCTGCGCGTCCGCGAGGCTCCGCGCGACGTGGCGGCGTCTGCGGGCGAGGTCGCGGAACGACTGAGCATGCTGCTCCGCGTCGCGCACGACCCGCGCCGCCTGGCGCACACGGACCATCGAGGTGCGCCCGCCGGAGAGGAAGGCCTCGATCTCGTCGACCAGGTCCGCGGTGCTCGCGAAGCGCTCACCCTGCTCCCGAGCGAGGCAGCGCATCACGATGTGCTCGAGCTCGGGGGGCACCTCGGCCTCGGGCGCGACGACGCTCGGCGCGGCGACCGTCTCCTGCCGGGCGCGCCGCAGCACCTCCTGGGGCGCGCCGGTGCCGTGCGGCGGCCGCAGCGTGAGCAGCTCGTACAGCATCGCCCCGAGCGCGAAGACGTCCGAGCGCGCGTTGAGCGAGTCCACGAGCCCCATGGCCTGCTCGGGCGGCATGTAGCTCGGCGTGCCCGTCACGTCGCCGACCCGTGTATGGAAGCTCGTCGGGTGTCGGTGCTCGGCGCGCCCGCCGACCACCGGTCGGGGCACGTCGGTCGTGAGGATCTTCGCCAGGCCCCAGTCCATGACGAAGACCTCACCGAAGGCGCCGAGCATGATGTTCTCGGGCTTCAGGTCGCGATGGAGGACGCCGCGCGCGTGGGCGTAGCCGACGGCGTGGCAGACCTGGATGAAGATGTGCAGCAGTCGAACCCGGCCGTACTGGCGGACCTCGTCTGGGCGGCGCGCGCGCAGCCCGTCGACGATGGCCTTCAGCGTCCGCCCTTCGACGAGCTGCATCGTGAAGAAGGGGGCGCCGTCGGCGCCGAGGTTGATCTCGTACACCGCGACGATGCCGGGGTGCTGGAGCTGGGCCGTGATGCGCGCCTCGTCCAGGAATCGGGTGCTGGCGCCGGGGATCTGACACGCGGGGTTGAGGACCTTGAGCGCGACCTCGCGTTGCAGCGTCCGGTCGCGGGCCGCGCGCACGATCCCCATGCTGCCGCGCGCCAGCTCGCGGAGGATCTCATATCGCTCGGAGGCCTGGCTCGGCAGGGTGATCGGGAGCTGCGGGCTGTCCGCCTGCACCTTCCAGTCGTCGTCGGCCGCGGCGTCGAGGATGACCTCCGTCCCGCCCGCGTTCGCGAGAGCTGCGGGCGGCTCGGTCTCCAGGTCCTTCTTCGACTCCGACATGGCTCTCCTCGACGGAGGTCCAGAGTGTCCTTTGGCGCGGGTTTCAGACAAGCTCGTCGTGGTATGCAACCGGCCGTGCGCGTCCTGATGATCGACAACTACGACTCGTTCACCTTCAATCTCGTGCAGGCCCTGCGCGTGCTGGGGGCCGAGGTCGTCGTCGTGCGGAATGATGCGGTGCCGGCGTCGGCGTTGGCGGCCTTCGAGCCGACCCACGTGGTGGTGTCGCCGGGGCCCGGTCGCCCGGAGGACGCGGGCTTGAGCCTCGCGGCGCTCGACACCTTCTGCGGCAAAGTGCCCGTCCTCGGTGTGTGTCTCGGGCACCAGGCGATCGCCCGACACTACGGGGGGCACGTCGTCGGCGCGCGCCGGCTCATGCACGGCAAGGTCTCGAACCTCCGTCACGACGGCCTCGGCCTTTTCCACGGCAGCCCGTGTCCGCTCCCCGTCGGCCGCTACCACTCCCTCGCGGTGGACGCGTCGCGACTCCCCGCGGTGCTTCGGCCGACCGCCTTCGACGAGGACGGCGAGGTCATGGGCCTGGAGCACACCTCGGAGCCCACGGTCGGTGTGCAGTTCCACCCGGAGAGCGTGCTCACACCCGACGGGCCGCGTATGCTCGGGCGATTCCTCGCGATGCGGCTCGGTGCGTGAACGTGGTGCGCCCCCGGACTCGGCGGTGGTTGCTGGCGCCCGCCGTCGCCTGGGTGCCGAGCGAGCTCACGCCCGGTGCGCTCGACCTGGCCGCCGTGGCCCGCGCGCTCGCGACGACCGAGGCCCACGCCGCCCTTCGACTGACGGGGACCGGCATCCGTGTCCTCGGGGGCCCGGGGGACGCGGCCCCGCTCGAGGCCCGCGCGGCGGCGGTCCGCTCGGCCGGTGTGCCCTGCATCGTGGCCGAGCTCGACGGCGGACACAGGGCGCGGCGCATCGTCGGCTTGCGGCCGGGGCCGGGCGGGCTCGAGGCGATCGGTGACGACGAACGGGTGGTCGTCGTCCTGGCGCAGAGCGCGCGGTGGCTCGGGGTGCTCCAGGGGGTCCCGCACCCCTCGAGTCTCGTGGTCGGGGCCCTCGATGCGGCCGTTTCGGACACGGCGACACTGGACCTGCTCGACCCGCACGGGGCGCACCTTCGCATCGAGCTCAGTCGGTTTCGATGGCGTGGACTGCCCGGAGGTGAGGCGCTCGTCTTCGAACCCCTGGCCCGACGCTTCAGCGCGTTGGTGGGTGTCTTGAGCGCGCAGGTCGAGCTGCACCTCGACCTCGAGAGCCCTTCGAACTTCGCGCGGCCGTGGCCCGAGGGCGCCGACCGCGCCCAGTACCCCCGCTACGTGCACGCGTGTTGGGCGGCGGGCCTCCTCCGCGGTCGACCGGCGCCCGAGCTGCGCGCCCCGGACCCTCTCGAGGCCGCGGCGCCCCGTCGCGCGGACCCGGCGTCGCTGCACGTCCTTCGGCGCCACCCCGTCGACGCCGATCGCCCTGCGGGTCTCCGAGAGCTCTCAGGGGCGTGGTCGTGGACGCGTGAACACTCGACCCCGACGTTTGCGGTGTGTGCGGTCGCGCTTTTGCTCGGGGGCGCCGCCGTGGGCGCGGTGACCGGCGCGCTCGTGCTGGTCGGGTCGGGCGCCTTTGTCGTGGGGGGTCGCGCCCTGTGGACGGCGCGGCACCTGAGCCGTGCTCGACGCGTGGACGGGGCCGCGCCCGCGCCGGGTTTCGTGCGGGTCGAAGGCCACGCGGAGGGGCTCGCCGGGCTCGTCGCCCCGTACACCGGCACGCCCTGCGCCGCCTACTCGGTCCACGTCGAGCGCCACGGCTCGTTTACGCCGGAGGCGCCACCCGCGTGGCTGCGGTTCGTCGCGCGCCTCAAGCTGCGTTCGCTGGGGCCGGGGGAGGGGCCCATCTCGACGCACACGCCGTTGCTCTCGGGCGACTCCGGAGACCTGCTCTTTTGTGTGCGCGGCACGTCCGGCGAGTACGTCGTCGACCCGCGCGGCGCGACCTGGGTCGGCCGCACGACGACGGTGCACGAGGGCAACGACACCCGGGGTGGGATGCATCGGATCGTCGAGACACTGCTCCCCACGGGGGCCCGCATCGCCGTCTACGGCACGCTCGAGTCCGCCGACGTCGCGCCGTCGGTCGAAGACGCGCTCCGCGTGGAGTGCGCTCGGGCCGCACGGCGTGCGAACGTGGAGCTCTTGCCCGAGGCGCTCGAGGCCGAGGTCGACGCCGAGGTTCGGCGGCTTCGGGCGCTGCCGAGGGTGCGTCTGGGTCGCGACCGCACCCTGCGCATCGAGGTCCACGAAACGCCGAGCGACCTCGGCCCGACCACCCTACGGAGGCGCGGACTTCAGGTGGTCGGGGCCGGCCTGGCGGCGCTCGCTGTCGCCGCGGGGCGCGCCTTCGCCTGAGGGCGCGGGCCCGAGCCTCGCTCGACGCTCGGGGCGTTCAACTCGGGCGCCCGGGCGTCCGACGCTGGCACGCGTTGCACTTCAAGCCGAGCACGGTGGCGCCGGTCTTCCAGGCCTCGGTCTCGGTCGAGCCGCACGACGGACAGGCCGCGCCGCGCAGGTCCTCGGCCCCGAGGCCCGGCACCGCGCTCGGCGCCTGACGCATCCGACGCACCACGACCACGATCCCGACGAGGAGCAGGACGTTCCAGGCGATGGAGAAGGGGTTCGGGATCGGGAGGATCCACACCACGGCTCCGAGGAGCAGCACGAGCGGGAAGAAGACACACATGGGGCGTACTGTGCCGGGACCGAGGCGTGCCGCGCCATGCCTCCGTCATGGTAGTTTCTCCGGTCATGCGCACGCTCTCGCCGCGGTCCAAGGCCATCTCCCGTGTCCTGGCGCTCCTGGCCTCGCTCAGCGCCGCCACCGGCTGCGTCGAGGGGGAGGCCCCCGAGCCGCTGGCCGAAACGGCGGCCGGCGAGGGCCCCGTCATTCGTTTCGACCTCGACACCCGGCCGCTGCCCGAGGTGCCGTTCCCGAACGACCTGGCCACACGGCTGGATCCGAAGTCGCCGACCGGCCGCCGCGTGAATCTCAGCCTCGAGGCGCCGACGGAGGCCGAGCGGACCCTGCGCACGCTCGCCGGCACGCTGGATGGCTTCGGCACCTGGGCCGCGATCTCCGTCGCTTTCGACGCGCCGCTCGACCTGCAGCGTGTGAGCGGCCGCGGACGCCCCTTCGAGGACGACCCGGTGCTGGTGCTCGACGTCACCGAGGGCGAGCACTTCGGGGAGCGGTTCAACGTGGACCTCGGCCGGGGATGGTTCCCGCTGGTGCTGCCGCGTCTGAACGCCTACTTCGACCACGATCCGCGCGGGAACGGGAGCAACCTGCTCCTCGAGTCCGAGGACGAGGACACGAACGGCGACGGACGCCTCGATCCGGGTGAAGACACGGACGGCGACGGCGTCCTGGACGCGCCGAACGTGGCCCGGCCCGGGGACGATCCCAACACCGACCTGCTCGGCTTCTGGGAGCGGGAGACGAACACACTCCTGGTCCGGACCGTTCAGCCCCTTCGCCCCGCGCGGACCTACGCCGTGGTACTCCTGAAGACCCTCGTGGGCGAGAACGGCGCCCCCGTGCGCTCGCCTTTCGAGGGCATCCACCACATGCGTCAGCGCGAGGCCCTCGCCCGCCTGCCCGAAGCCCTCGAGGGGCAGGGGTTGGCCGTCGGCGACGTCGCGTTCGCCTGGACTTTCACGACCCAGTCCACGGTCCGAGAGCTCGCCGCGCTTCGCCAGGGGCTCGACGGTGAGGGCCCGTTCGCCGCCTTGGCGGAGCGCTTCCCGCGCACGGTCACAGGGCTCGACCCGATCCTCGATCCGGGACAGGAGAAGGACGTGCTCCTTCGGGGCGAGCAGCTCGACCGCGCGTTTTCGGTGATCGCGCCGGCGTTCGTCGGCGGCTCTCCCGAGGTCGCGTCGAACTTCGCCGCGACCTTCGACAACGTGGACTACATCGTCGGCGGGCGCTTCGAGACCCCGTGGCTCCTGGGCGACGACGACGATGAAGCGGTCTCCGGCCTGGACGCCTATACGGGCGACGAGGACGAGCTCTTCCGCATCGACGCCACCACCGGTGAGATGAAGGTCGACTCCGCGTCCGTGCCCTTCTGGTGTGTCGTGCCGAAGCCACGACCGGGCGTACAGGCGCCGTTCCCCGTCGTCTTTTTCGCCCATGGTTTCGGCGGCACGCGGCTGCACTCGCTCGGGGTCGCGGGCTCGCTGGCGCGCTGGGGCCTCGCGACCTGCGCCATCGACGCCGTGGGGTGCGGGCAGCCCATCACCGGAGACTTCCGCACGCAGCTCGACACAATCCTCGGCGCGCTCGGCATGCGTCCGTTCTTGGCGATGCTCGAGGGGTTCCGCGCGCGTGACCTCACGAACGACGGGGTGCCCGACTCGGCCGCCGACACCTTCACGACCGACGCGCTGCACACCCGCGATGTGGTGCGGCAGTCCGCCCTCGACTGGATGCGCTTCATCCACATCGTCCGCGGCTTCGACGGGCGCCGCACGTGGAAGATGCCTGGCGCCCTGGGCACGTTGGCGGGGGACTTCGACGGAGACGGCCAGGTCGACCTGGGCGGGCCCGACGTGGACCTTCACATGACGGGCATCAGCTACGGCGGCATCATGACCGGCATCGTGGCCGGGGTCGCCCCGGAGCTCACCTCGGCCCTGACCATCTCGGGTGGGGGCGGCCTCTCGGACATCGGCATGCGGAGCACGCAGGTCGGCGTCCCGGAGGCGGCGATGCTGCGGGGCATGGGCCCGCTGCTCGTCGGGGATCCCGCGGCCTCGGGCCGGACCCGCCTCCGGTTCGTCGTCACCGACGGCACCAGCGCCCGGTCGGTGGACGTCGCCGACCTGCCCGCGGTCTCCGAGGGCGATCGCGTGCGCCTCTGGAACCTACGGACGGGCGAGTTTGCGGACGCGCTGGCCGGAGAGGGCGGGCGGTTCCGGGTCGCCGTGGCGGCCGATGCCCTGAGCGCGACCGCCCTGCGCAAGCTCTTCAATCTCGAACCCTGGCGGGCGGACTTCGTGCCGCGGCGCATCGACGAGACCCGAGGCATCGGCGACCCGCTGCGCCTCGAGGTGCGGGGCCCCGAGGACGACACACTGCGCGTGGCCCTGGAAAACGTGGACCGGGACGTGACCTTCCGAGGCCTCACCTGGGCACGCGGGACACGGCTCGTGGCGCCGGTGCAGGGCTGGGGCCTCTTGCGTCAGACCCCGCGCATGCGGCGCTTCGTGCAGATCACCCAGACGCTCCTGGAGCCCACCGACCCCATCAACTACGCGCGCCACATCCTCGCCGAGCCGCTGCCGGGTGCGTCGCCGAAGCGGTACCTCTCGATCGTGACCCTGGGGGACACGGATGTGCCCATCGCCACGGGCCTCGCCCAGGCGCGTGCGGCGGGGCTCGTCTCCGACGACGCCATGGAGACGCTCGTGAACGCCGGCGTCGTGACCGGGGTCTCGCGTCTCGGGCCGCTCACGGACGTCGATGACCTCTCGGACGGCACGAACGGCTTCGACATCCCGCGACTGGACGTGCCGTTGCGCGTCACGCTGAAGAACGCGGACGGGACCGAGTCCGGCCTGCGGATTCCGGTCATCGAGCCGGGCGGCGCCCACGGATTCGCCTGGCCGCGCCCGGACCGCGCTTTCGACGTCGAACTCTACCTCGCGAACCTGATGGGGCAGTTCTTCATCGACGGCAAGGTCACGCACCGTGCCTGCCTCGAGTCGAACGACTGCCCGGACATGCCGCCGGCGCCGTAAGCGACGGGGCCGTTCAGGCCTTCTTGAAGGACGCCGTCGCCTCGAGGAATCGACCCTCGGCGAACTGTTCGGGCGAAAGCTCACGGACCCCCGTCGCCGACAGCTCGAGGATGCGCGAGGCCACGTCCACGACCATCTGCCGGTCGTGGGTCACGAAGATGCACGTGCCCTCGTAGTGCTGGAGCGACTCGGTGAGGCTCCGAATGGACTCGAGGTCCAGGTGGTTCGTCGGCTCGTCGAGCACGAGCACGTTGGGCTTCGTGATCATGAGCTTCGCGAGCAGGAGGCGCACGGTCTCGCCACCGGAGAGCACACGCGTGGGCTTGAAGGGCTCCTCTTTTGTGAAGAGCAGCTTGCCGAAGATGCTCCGGAGCTGCTCCTCGCTCTGGTCCTTCACGAAGCGCGAGAGCCAGTAGTGGGCGGTCTGCTCGGACTTCTCGATGACCTCGTGGTGGTCCTGCGGCATGTAGCCGACCTGGGTCTCGTAGCCCCACTCGACCTTGCCGTCGTCGGGCCGGATCTCGTTCATGAACATCCGAAGCAGGGTCGTCTTGCCGATCCCGTTGGGCCCGACGATGCCGACCTTGTCGCCCTTGAAGACGTGGAAGCTGAAGTCTTCGCAGATCGTCTGGTGCTCGAACTGCTTCGTGATCGCGTCGGCGTTGAGCACCTGCTTGCCGCTCGGCCGGGCGATCTCGAAACGAATGAACGGACGCGCGATGTTGGAGCGCTTGAGGTCCGCGAGGGCCTGCTTCTCGCGCTCGAGCTGCTTCTCGCGGGACTTGACCTGGCTCGCGCGGGAACCCGCCCGAAAGCGCTGCACGAAGTCCTGAAGCTGCTCGACCTTCTTCTGCTTCGCGACGTTGATGAGCTCCAGGGAGCCGCGGGCCTCGGCCTTCGCGGCGACCATGTCGTCGTAGTTGCCGGGATAGACGATGATCGTCTCGTAGTCGATGTCGGCGATGCGCGTGCACACCTCGTTGAGGAAGTGGCGGTCGTGGCTGATGACCACGAGCACACCCACGTAGCCCGCGAGGAAGCCCTCGAGCCAGCGAATGCTGCCGAGGTCCAGCGCGTTCGTGGGCTCGTCGAGCAGCAGGCCGTCCGGGTTGCCGAAGAGCGCCTGGGCAAGCAGCACGCGGACCTTGTCGCCGCCCACGAGGGACGACATCGGCTTCTCGTGAGAGGTCGTCGGGATGCCGAGACCCTCGAGGAGTGCCGCCGCTTCGCTGTCGGCCGTGTAGCCGTCTTCTTCGGCGATCGTCATCTCGATCTCGCCGAGCCGCATGCCCTCGTCCTCGGTGAGGTCGTCGCCCTTCTCGAGGAGCGTCTCCTTCTCGCGGATCGCCGCCCAAAGCGACGCATTGCCCATCATGACCACGTCGATGATGCGGTCGTTCTCGAACTGGTAGTGGTCCTGCCGAAGGATGCCGAGCCGCTTGGGGCGGTGGATTCGGCCGGCGAGCGCCTCGAGATCCCCGGACAGGATCTTCATGAACGTCGACTTACCGCACCCGTTCGGCCCGGTGAGGCCGTAGCGCTCACCCGTATTGAAGGACACGTTCACGTTCTCGAAGAGGACCTTCGGGCCGAAACGCATCGTGACTTCGTTGACGGTGATCATCTCTGTGCTGTGTCCCCGGAAAAGGCGCGGGACCATACCAGATCAGCCCGGCCGCGTGCGCGCCGTCTACACGGGCAGGGGTCTCGAAATACCCTTCCATGGAGAATATGGAAGCAATTGCCGTTGAGGGAGGTGAAGCCAAACCACCATCGAACGCCGAATCGAGGTCCCCATGTCGCGCCGACTCTCCCTGGGTTTCACCGCCGCCACGCTCCTCTCGCTTGCGCCGGGGGCCGCCTCCGCCGTCGTCGGC
>JBMOFP010000021.1:0-45875 GCA_049318805.1 Bradymonadia bacterium | reverse complement strand
TCCGGCCGGTAGAGCCCACCGCGTCCGAGCAGCGGTCGACGTCGCCGCTGCCGTCGACGATGTCACCGACGGCGAGGATGGCGCCGACGCCTTCTTCACGAAACACCGCCAGCGCGGTGGTCGGGCGGTGATCCTCAGCGTGGATGTCGCCGAGGAGACCAAGGCGTTGGGGCGGCGTGGCGGTCACCCGCAGAGCGTACCGTGCGCCCGCTTGCATGCCGCACGCTGTCGGGGGAGAGACGGTGTTCTCCATCGCGGCGCGTCGTTGTGATGGCGCGATCGCTTTTGACGACGATCAGGTTGTGCTGGGCTCGGTCTCAGTCGACGTAGCCCTTGTCGCCGGAGCCGCAGCCAGGCCACTGCGCGCACACCTCGGGCGAGCCTTGGCAGTTCGTGCTGATCGCGAACTCGCCGTACCACTGCTCCCGCGTGACGGGCTTGAACACGATCCAGGCCTCTTCGGTCTCGGCTTGGCCCAGGCTCTCCCAGTAAGGGAAACGCTTGCACGAACCATTCTCACCGTTGGCCCCGCCCCAGTAGGCGTTGACGGCCAACCAGAGTCGGTCTCCGACCACCTTGAAGCGGCCGTACTGGACCGAGGGCCGGTCGTTCCAGCTCGTCCAGTCCGGGTGAGCGCACGAGTAGCCGGCTGCCGTGCTGTCGGCGTCCGCGGGCGCCGTGTAGGTGATTAAATCCCCCGAGACGGTGAACGTGCACTCGGTGTGGAAGTCGGACCCGGTCGTCTCGTTCCAAATGTAGTGACACTTGTCGTTGCCGGTGCCGAACGCCATCTTCATCTGGCCGCTGTCGAGATTCCGCGGTGGCTGGACCTCAGTGCCCATGACCCGCTGCTCCCAGACCCAGTAACCCGCCAGGTCGGCGATGCCTCCGCCTCCGTCTTCTCCCTCGCCTTCGGTGGCAGGCCGACCGCCGCCATCGGCGCCAGGGGCACTGTCGTTGCAGCCCGCCCCAGCGGCGCTGAGGAGGACCGCGAAGGTCGAAAGGGTGAGGGTCAGCTTGTTCACGTGTCCTCCAGTGGGCGCGCTTCGAGCGAGTCTGTGGGAGCCACAAGCGTGCCACACCTTCGAGGATCGTCGATTCCACTCCCCAGGAGCGAGGGCGTCCAATCCCCATCCCCACGACGGGTTGATTCTTGGTCGCCTTCACCGTCTTCGTCGCCAACGGCGCTGCCGCCGAGCGCGGCGTCTGGCGCGGCCGGTGCTCGAGCATGGAAGGGTCAGCCCGGTGAGCGGGTCGCGGTGCTGAACCGAGTGCAGTCGGCGGTTGGGCGTCGCGAAATCACACTGATGTCCACTGCGCCCGATGCGGAACTGCGCGGCCGACTGCTTCGATCCCACGAGCGTCGCCTGCGGCGACTGCCGCGAGACGAGCTGCAACGCGGTGTTCGTCGAGTGCGCGGGCATCTCGCCGCAGTGACGCCCGGCGAGGCTTGAATAAACGCGTCGAATCGGGCGTCCTGAGCGCCATGAAGCGACTGCGAAGCCTCTGCTTCTTGTTCCTCGCCCTCTCGGCCTGCGGCGGCGCGCCGTCCGCGCGGGGGCCGTTCTACGACGGCGCGTCCTACCTGAGCGATGAGCTCGATGCGCGGGAGCTGCGCGCCCTACGCAGTGAGCTGCCGAAGCTGCTCGGCAAGGCCCGCGTCGAGCGGGAGGACGCCGCGGGCCAGCGCATCGCCGTCAGCCCGGCCGCGCTCCCCGAGCCCGTCGCCGTCGCGCTCTTCAGGGTGCTCAAAGTCGGCGACAAGGCCGCGGTCGAGTTCGACACCTTCGCGCGCGGGACGGACGACGCGCGCATCCCCGTCTCGCTCCGCCGCGAGTCAGGCGGCTGGGTCTTTCGGGGCGGCGACAAGGCCGTGGGCTTTCCGCGCGGCAACGGCGATGACCTGCCCGCTCGGTATGGCATCGGGCCCCTTCGGGACGAGGGCATCGCGTGGAGCCCGCGCGCTCAGGAGGTCACCGACCTCGCGCTCGCCCGCCTGAGCCCGGAGGAACGTAAGGCCCTGGCGGGCGTGCCGTTCATTCGACGCAAGAAGGACACCAGCGAACATCTGCCGGGCGGGGCGGCCGCGCTCTACTCTGTGCAGGGCTGCGGGGGCCGCGTGCTCATCTTCGACGCCGCTCTGCACGCGGACGCGCACAAATTCGCGGGCGAGCCCGAGGCGCCGCTCCAGTCCTCGGTCCGGACGATCTTGCACGAGTTCGGCCACGCGCTCCACCTGCACCCCGCCCGCATGCTGGCGTGCTCCGTCGACCGCCGCGGCAAGGCCGTGAACGCCCGCGTCGCCGCCTTCAACAAGAAGCCCGGCAACAAGCGCACCCAAGCGGAGCTCGACGCGATTCAAGCCGACGTCAAGGCCATCGAGCGCGAGGTGAAGCGCCTCGAGAAGATGGGCAAGGGCGGCCCCGTCATCGACGCCTACGCCCGGGCGCTCGGCAAGGCGTCTCACCCTACGCGTTACGGCGCGTCGAGCCTGTCTGAGTCCTTCGCTGAGAGCTTCGCGCTCTACCGCACCGACCCCGCCGCGCTCAAACGCCTGCTCCCCGCAGTCTTCGACTTCTTCGAGCGCGGCGACCACGTGCGGGCGATGAGGAGCGAGGTCTGAGCGCTCAGGCCACGTAACGCGCCTCGAGGTGGGCGAGCAGCGCGTCCGCCGAGAGCGCCGCCCCGCTCGCCAGGCGTGCCCCGTCCCGTGGGCGACCCCATCATCGCCGACGCGAAGTCATCCTCGCGGCAGCGCGTGGTGATGCGGACATCGCCGAGGCCCCATCGCAGAAGGGGTGAGGGCTCACGTCGAGCCGCCCCCGGTCGAAGTCGAAGCCCAGCAGGCGCATCACGTCCAAGCCGAGCGCGCTGCGCGTCGATCGCGTCGTGCCCCGAGAGCAGTCGCCGCGCGGGGGCCGGTGACCGGATCGCGGTGCTGAACCCGTTGCGCCATGCGGGGGAGCGACGCACCATCCCGCTCATGTTGACTCCGCCCATTCCTGGATTTTGTCGGCCTCGGATCATCGGCGGAGGCGGTGGGCGGCTACACCAACCACCTCGGGTCCTCATCGCCAGGACCTGGTGCCAGCAGACCCACGGGGGATGCGCGTTGCGTCGAAAGCACACACGTGGGGGGCTGCCTGGCCTGGGCGCGACCCATGAAGAAGACTCGATCGATGGAGTATGATGATGGGAACGCATGCACGGCCAGTGGTTTGATCTCGGGATGCGGGAGCTTGCGGCCTACGGCAGCTTGATCGGCACGGTCGCGCTCGTGATCGCCCGGCCGCAGCTGTGGCGCGTGCGCCTCGGGCCCGGCGTCGTCGGCGTCCTCGGCGTGCTGATGATGGCCGCCGCCGGCATCGTCACCGCCACCGATGTCGTACGCGCGGCCGAGACGCTGTGGCGCCCGCTGCTCGGCGTGGGCGCGCTGCTCGTCACCACTCGCGTCGCCGAGCGCCTCTTGGTCCTCGAGTGGATGACCGACCAGGTCGAAGTCCATGCGCGCGGCGACGCGGTGCGCCGCGCGGTGTTGTTGTTCCTCGTGGCCGGCGCCGCGGCTGCCGTGATGAACAACGACGCCGCCGTCGTCACGATGACGCCCTTGGCGGTCGCCCTCGCGCGGCGCGCGCACCCGGGCCGGCCCGACCTCGTCATTCCCTACGCGCTCGCCGTGTTCCTCTCGGCCGGCGTGGCGCCGTTCATGACGTCGAATCCGATGAACATGGTCGTCGCCACCAGCCGCGGCATTGGCTTCATGAGTTACGCGGGGCCGATGCTGCCGGCGTGGCTTGCGGGTGCGGTCGCGACGCTCGCGATGTTCCTCGCGTGGGCGTGGCCGATGTTGCGGGCGGCGCCGCGCGCGGCGGTGGCGGCGGTTGCACCGGCGCCCATGACGCCGGCAGTGCGCATCGGCCTCGTGCTCCTCGTCGCCCCCCTGTGCGCCTACCCGCTGCTCGAGGCCGCCGGCGCAGGCGTGTGGGCGGCGGCGTGCGTGGTCGCTGCCGGTGCGCTCGCGGTCGCGCGCCGCCACGGCCACGAGCCCGTGGCGTTGGTGCGCGGCGCGATCTCTCTCGACATCTTGTTGTTCCTGGTGGCTGCCTGCGTGCTCGCGCGTGGCCTGCTGCACGTCGGCGCGGTCGATCGCCTGGCCGTGCTCTACGCCGACAGCGGCCCCTTCGTCGTCGGCCTCGTGTCCGCGGCCGGCTCCGCGCTGTTGAACAACCACCCCATGTCACATCTCAATGTGCTCGCGCTCGAAGCCGGCCGCGCCGCCCCCGTGGCAACGCTCGCGGCCCTCGTCGGCGGCGACCTGGGGCCGCGCCTTTTGCCGATCGGATCGCTCGCGGGCCTGTTGTTCCTCGAGAGCCTGGCGCTGCGGCGCGTGCACCTGCCGCTCGGCCGCTTCATGGTCGTCGGCGCGCTCACGGCCATCCCCGCTCTGCTCGCGTCGCTCGGGGTCTTGGCGCTGCTCTCGTAGGGTGAGCGCATGCGGTGCGCTGCGACCCATGGTGTCCAGATGTGTGTTTCCGGAACGTAGCGCAGTCGTGATGAACGCATACGGAGGCAATGAGGTCCTCTCGCTCACCGACGTGAGCGCGCCCACCTACGGTGTCGGCGAGGTGCTGATCGACGTCGTCGCGGCCTCGCTCAACCCGCTCGACGCGAAGAAGCGACGTCGGCGTCGAGCGCTGGGCGCTCGATCGCCGTCAAGTACGGCGCCGACGAGATCATCGACTACAAGGCGCAAGACCCGAGCCTCGTCGTGCACGACATGGACGCCGTGTTCGACACCTTCGGCGGCGACGCGCTCAACGGCTCGTTCGCGATGCTGAAGCCCGGTGGCCGCGTGGTCTCGATCGCGGGCGTGCCGGTGACCGGATCGCGGTGCTGAACCCGTTGCGCCATCCGGGGGAGCGACCCACAATCGCGCTGATGTTAACTACGCTCGGAGGGTCTCGTCGCCGGACTTCAGCCACGCGAAGTTGTGTGCGGGGTCGACGGGCAAGTACTCGGGCGGGTCGGCCCGGCGCATGTCCTGGCAGTAGACGTCCAAAGCCCCGTCCGGATCGTCCCCCAGCAGGTAGATCGTGTAGATGCCGTCCGCAGGCGCCCTCGCGGTCGAATTCATCGATGAGGTGCGGATGTCCTCACACGTGGCGGGATGTGCCGAATCCGCCGGCGGTGGGGCACAGCCGAACGCGATCTGTGCGATCGTGGCGCTCAGGGCGAGAAGACGAGTGCGAGCCATGAAGTGACGCTCCGCGGGGTGACGAGCCGGGTATCGGGGAGGCGTCGACCATCCGGGCGCGGCGCGCCCCTGTCAACCGGGCGGCGCTGACCGACCCCGCGGGGCTGGGCGTCGTTTCGATGTGCGCGGCGTGCTCAGTCTCCGGAGACGAGCAGAATCTTCCCGCGGCGCTCCGGGCGGGCGTGGTGACGCAACGCTTCGCGCACCTCGGTCAAGGGGTAGCGGGCCTCGACGGGGGTGTCGATCTCACCCCGGCGCATGGCCTCGACGATCTCCGCCCCGAGCTCACGCCGGCGTTCGGGCGTCAACGCCGCATAGCTGCGCAGCCGCGAGTACCCGCGGACCAGGACGTCGCGAAAGACCAGCGAGGCGGCGGGCAGAATCGCCCGATCGTCGCTCAGCAGGCCGTAGACGACCAGGTCGCCCCCATCGGCCGTCGCGTGGTACAGGCGCGTCGTCGCGGTGCCAGCCACGGCGTCCAGCGCCCGGCGGACCCCGGCGCCCGCCGTCGCCCCCCGGATCCCGGCGGGCAGCGTGTCGTCGTCGGCGAAGACCGCCGTCGCGCCGGCACGAACGAGGGCCGCCGCCGCCTCGAGGCGCCGGACCGCGGCGAACACGGTCAGGCCCCGCCGCGCACCGAGTCGGACGACCAGTTGTCCGATGGCAGAGGTCGCCGCGTTGACCAACACGGTGTCCCCCGCGCGCAGGCCCTCGAGGAGCCCCACCGCCGTCATCGGGTTCACGCTCAGCATCGCGCCCTGCTCCAGGTCGAGCGCATCGGGCAGTGACACGACGACGTCGGCGGGCAGGACGATCTCTTCGGCCCACGTGCCGCCGTAGGGGAGGGCCACGCGCGTTCCGACGCGGAGGCCGGCGTCTGCGCCGGCTTCGATCACGACACCGGCCCCCTCGATTCCGATCGGCGAGGGGAGTTCGGGTTGGTAGACATGTCGCCCCGTCAACAGGAGTTCATCGGCGGGGTTGATGGGCCGCGCCAGCACCCGAACCCGCACGTCCCGCGGGCCGGGGACCGGCGCCGCGGTC
This sequence comes from Bradymonadia bacterium, assembly GCA_049318805.1. Lineage (GTDB taxonomy): Bacteria > Myxococcota_A > Bradymonadia > UBA7976 > UBA1532 > CANLBD01. The sequence continues at coordinate 39,577 of JBMOFP010000021.1, read as the reverse complement.
TCGATCACCTCGACACACCCGGCGAGGTCCTCGCCGGTACTGACACAGACGACGCGTTTCATCGGTCACTCACTGTTTGCGGGTCAGGGGGGCCCCCAGGGCGGTCGGCCGCTTCTCCAGGGAACACATGTCGTTGTCTGCCGGGCGCGCACCGAAGCGCAAGACGTTGCCCTTGAAGTGCACGATGTCGTGGTCCGTTCCGCACTTCTCGATCGGGTAGGCGCCGAGCCCCGGACAGCCGGCCGTGATGTCCGTGGGCACACCGACGGCGAAATTGCCCCCGCCACAGGCCTGGGGCAGGAACCCCGCGGCGCCATCGTTGTGGGGCGTGACGGACTTTCGTGCGAAGCCGAACTCGCCCTCCCGGGCGCCCTCGACGCGCTTCGAGGCCGCGCCGAGCGTGTATGGGCCCTCGATGTGGACCGTGAGGTTCGCCGCCTCGCAGCGGGCATCCCCGAAGGCGGTGTAGTCCAGGGTCCAGTCGGTGGTTTTGAGGTCGAAGACGAGCCGGAACGCCTGGCCGTTCCCCGGGTCGATGCATTCACTCTGCCAGACGCCCGCCAGGGTCGGCTCGGCGGGGGCGGGGGTCGGTGCGACCTGGCCGGCACCGCCGCACGCGGCCTGGAGAAGAACGAAGGCGACCGAGCAGGTGAACGGGTGGGTGAACTTCATGGTGGACTCCGTGGGGTGTGGCCGCTGGGCCGGTTCTCTGGGCCCGACCGCCGGATGCGTTCGAGCACGTGCTCAGAGTGCCGAAGCCGAAGCCCGCGAACCACGCGCGGCGGTGCAGCTTGATGTTGCGAATTCGCAGCTTCTTCATTCACAAGAATGCATGGTCAAACCCGCGCCCGTCACCGCTCACCGACCCTTCGATGGCACGCCGCTCGACTGGAACGACCTGCGCACCTTCGCAGAGGTCGTCCGCCAAGGTTCGATGGCCGCTGCGGCGCGTTCGCTGGGGCTTCACCCCACCACGGTCGCGCGCCGCATCGACGCGGCCGAGGCCGCCCTCGGCGCGCCCCTGCTGCTGCGCTCGGGTCGACGCATGGTGCCCGCCCCGACCGGGTCTCGACTCCTGGGGACCCTGGAGCCCCTGGTGGATGCCCTGGACGCCGCCGCCCGAGGGGCCGCGAACCCCCACGACACGGCCATCCGCATCGCCACGACGGAGAACGGGGCCCGAATCCTGGCGGCGCGTGTCGTGCCGCTGCTGCTCGCCGAGCGACCGCCGATGGCCGTCGAGCTTCTGGCGGGGAACACCGTGGTCGACCTCGGCCGCGGCGAGGCCGACCTGGCCATCCGGACCATCGAGCCGACCGATCCGTCTCTGATGCGCCGACGCCTGGGCTTCACCTGCGCCGGCCTCTACGCCGGCGAGGGCTACACGCCGCGCGCCGGCGTCGCCCGTGGAGAGCTGTCGGGCGAGGTGGTGCTCGTTCCATCGGGGGAGCTTTCGCGCTCCGCCGAGGCCCGCTACCTCGCCGTCGCCGCCGAGGGCGCGCGGATCGGCCTCCGCTGCGACAGCCTGCTCGCCCTGGCCTCTGCGGCGGAGGCGGGCGCGGGGCTGGCCGTCCTGCCCACCAACCTCGCGGGTCTCCACCCCGGCTTGCGCCTCGTCCGACGCATCTCCGAGATTCCGGCGCGCCCGGTCTGGCTCGTCTGGCACGCCGACGCCGGGCGAAATCCCCGCGTGAGACGGGCCGCGGACATCGTCGCCGCGGCGGTGAGCGCGCACCTGGCCGCGTCCGCCGTCGTCGAGCGCGACGCTCCCGTCGACTGACCGGCCGACGGGCGACTCTCAGAGGTGAATGAGCTCGTGGGCCTCGAAGGGCGCCGCCGCGTCCGTGTACTCGTGGGTGTAGAGGTCGGCCAGCCCGCACTGGCCCGTGAACGACGCGTCGTCACCGTCGACGTGCACGGTGCCGCAGGGCGTCTCCTCGGGTTCGCCGGTGGCGAAGTTGCGGGTGAAATAGACCTGGCCGTCCGTGTGGGCCGCGTCGCTCCAGGCGACGGCGAACTTCTGCGGGTGCGCGCCGAGCATCAGGCCGGTCGTCGCGTCGACGTCGGTCACCGTGAAGCCGGCGTCGGAGAAGTCGATCAACTGGTGCAGCGCGTAGACGACGCCGTCGTCCTCCGTGGAGCGCGTGTAGCCGTGCCGGTGACCGGATCGCGGTGCTGAACCCGTTGCGCCATCCGGGGGAGCGACCCACAATCGCGCTGATGTTAACTACGCTCAACGTGATGTCGACCTCGGTCAGCGTGCCGTTGCACAGGCCGCCGACGACGGACGTGAACGCGAGGACATGCGTCGGGTCGACCTCGGGCGGGATGGCGTTCAATTCGAATCGAATCGTGTTCTGACCATCGACGTCCGGCGAGGGCAGCTCGCGCGGCGCCGGCAGCCGGTCGAACGTGAGGGAGGAGCAGGGCCGCTCCCAGGTCGTGAACGCCCCGTCCACGGCAGCGGTGAACCGGGGCAGGTCCAGGTTCTCGGGGACGGCGCCCACCACGCCGTAGCGCACTTCGGTGCCGCGCGACCAGCGCAGACCGCGGGGAGGATCGAGCGGCAACTCCGAGGCGGCCCAACCGAGCAGGATGATCAATGCGGGAAGGCCGTGCAATCTCGGAGCATGCCCGCGCCGTGGCACGCGTGCAACGCCGGGGCGGCTCGATCGGTCCGTCGATGCTGCACCCTGGGCGGAGGAGGCCCGCCCGGCCTTGGCAGGCTGCTGAAAAGCAGTCAGCCCGGGCCAGGACTCCTGTCAGGGCTCCACGATCGAGCACGCCAACGCCGCCCCGGCCAGATAGCCGAAAGGGAGCGTCCGGGTCCTGTATCCCGTCGCCAGGTTGAAGCCGTAGATCCCGGGCAGATCGAGCTCGTTCGAGACCACGACCTCCCGCTTGCCGAGCGCCGCGAGCCCGTTCACCCAGGCGGAGTAGTCTTCGAGTACGACCGGCTCGAGTGCCTCCATCGAAGGGAGTTCAAAGGCCGAGATCCGGTCCGTGGAGTGCCACGCCGAGTACAGGCGCCCGTCAGACGCCGTGAAAACTTCGTCGGTCAGGTTGCCGAGGTTGGCGGAGGGGACGCCGCACTGCGCGCTCCAGAAGTCCTCGTAGAGGATCAGATCGTTATAGATCTCCCGCTCCTCCATGCTGCTCGGATAGCGCTTGACCAGGAGGCGTCCATCGTAGGCGGTCACCCCGGAGCAAGGTACATACGCCTTCTCCACACGACCCGTAGTGACGTGGACCCGCGTCAGCAGGCCCGAACCTACGTCGTCGTCGCAGTAGTGGAAGTACTCACCGAGCCAGGCGGCAGTGGGCGTCGGCCTGGTCGGTGTGTTCAGCCGCGTCGCGATACATGCGCGGCCCGTCTGCATCCCGATCCCGCGCAGGACGCTCGACCGGCCTTCGTCCTCGAAGTCAATCGACAGCGTGAGGCATACGGCCTCCTCCGCCGGCAGCGCTGCGCACGCGGCGGGGAGAGCGTCGAGTCGCCCCGCCCCTTCGGGACCTCGGCCGGCGCCGTGAGCACAGGTCGGGTAGCCGGGGTTCGGCGGGTAGAGCGGACCGTCGCTGATTGTGAAGCTCGTGCTCGTGTAACAGCCTGCGAAGGAGGCGAACGGCACGCCCGCCTCGCGTTCCGCCTCGCCCACGAGCTCGCGCGTCCCGATGTCGTCCCATCGCCACCATGCGAAGTGGTCGTTCGGCGGCGCCTCCCTGCGCACAGGCACCGCGGGTGAGGGGGCGACCACGACCTGCTCCGGGTTGCCGAGGACGACGACGCCGAGCACCACCCCCGGAGAGGCCTCCGAAATCTGCCAGGTGACCGCTTCGTAGGCGGAGACAGCGAGCCAGAAGGGCTGCGAGGCCTGCACCTCGACCGAAACGATGCCCGTCGGATCGGCTTCGTAGACGGCGAGAACGCGCAGGACTGCGGGGGCGTTGCTCTGCGCCTCGTAGGTCGAAAGGCGGCCATTGCACTCGGCGCCGGCGCGGACGACGACCGGCGGCGACTCCGCCGCCACTCCATCGCAATCGTTGTCCACGCCGTCACCCGGAACTTCGGAGATCTCGGGGCTCCGCCGCGGATCGGTGTCGTCGCAGTCCCGGGCGTTGTCGACATGGCCCACGGGCTGGACGCACGCGTCGACCTGCGCCGCGCGATCGCCGTAGCCGTCGCCATCCGTGTCGGCCCACCAGGGCCAAGGCCCGGGCGGGCATGGCACGGGCCCGGCATCGGGCACAGGACCTATGTCGGGCGCATGTGCGGCGTCCGGTGCGGCGGCGTCGGTCTCCAACTCGGCGTCGAGGAAGGGGAGCACGGCGACGGGCCCGTCGACGAGGGTCGGTTCCATGTCCGGCAACAGGATCTGCCTCCCGGCGTCCTCGGGCCGCGTGGCGTCCGGTTCTTGCGTACCGTCGACGCTCGACGGATCCGACTGGCACGCAGAGAGCACGAAGAGTCCCAGCACGGTCCGGAGCATCGATTTTCGATTCGTTTTCAAGCGGGTTTCGATTCGTTTTCGAACGGGCGTTGCGGATTCGGGTCGAGTCGACATCAAACGAGCGGCACCGCGATTCTGCCGCGCGCAGCCAATCGCCGCAACCACGTCCCGGTGACCGGATCGCGGTGGTGAACCGGTTGCCCCAGGCGGGGGAGCGACGCACAACCCAACTTGCGTCAAATACGCCCCTGCCCGAGGGGAACATCGCGATCACGATGTTCCCCTATGGCCCGGAGGCCGTGGGGCTCGTGCATCCGAACGGGCCGGACGCGACGACGTTCAGCTTCTTCGACGACGCGCTCGGGGCCCCCTGGCTCGGGCCGTTCGACGCCGCGCGAGGGTCCCCAGACCGGCCGGCGCTCTTCCTGGACCGCTGTTTGATGCGGTGGGGTACGCTCGACCGCATTGGTCGCGTCGATGTGCAGCCCGTGAATCGTCAGTGAACCGCCGCGACGCGGCGACCCGCGGCCGAGACCTTCGCAGGCAACGTCGGGCGCGCATGACTGTTCTGAGTCCGCTCGACTCCGAGCAACGCTCGAAGTGCGGCCGAGCCCGGCGGCTCCACCAAGAGCTGGACGACGGCGGCGCTGTCCCAGAACTTCACCGCCCCGCCTCACGCTCGGCGAGGAGCGCCGCCAACACATCCCCACCCCGCGGGGTGGGACCCGGGACCCCGACGATGGTCGACAGGTCGGCGCCCGTACCGTTCCGGACCAGTCCGCGGCGCGCCAGACCCATGAGATGGGCGTCGTCGGCGTCCCGGACGGTCACGATCGAGGATCGTGATGCTCTCCCCTGCGCGAACGCGATCCAGCAGCGCGCCGAGGTTGTTCTTGGTCTCGGAGGTCGTGGACATGTTCATCTGGCCGAGTCAGCCAGTTCGCTTGTCGACGACCAGCGCGCCTCCGGCAGAGTGTCGAGAGGGCTGCGGATGGATGGTCTCGCCGCGGGCGAGCATCGCGACGAGCTGCTCCACCCGCCGGGCGCGCGTCTCGGGCCGCTTCGCCGTCTCGACGCGGAAGAGCACCGCGAAGCGATTCGCGCCGTTGAGCGTGGCGAACATGGCCGAAGCCTCGGGGTTCGCCGCCAGCGCGGCCGCGAGGTCGTCCGGCACCGTCGCATTGGCCTGACCGGAGTAGGCCGCGGCCCATCGACCGTCGGCCTTCGCCCGTTCGATCTCGGACAGGCCGGCCGGTCGCATGCGTCCTGCGGCAATCAACTGCCCGGCGATGCCGACGTTGCGCTTCGACCACACGCTGGCGCGGCGCCGCGGTGTGAAGCGTTGCACGAACGTCGCCGCGTCGCGGCTGCGCTTCTGGCCGTCGATCCACCCCTCGCACAGGGCCTCGTCCAGCGCCTGCGCATAGGTGAGGCTCGTCGGCTCGGTGGTGCCCTTCTTGGCCAGCACCAACCACACGCCATCGGACGCCGTTCCGTTGGCCCGCAGCCAGTCCCGGAACGCGTCGGCGTCGGCGACGATCAGGATGTGTTCTTCGGTGCGAGACATGGGGCTGGACACTGCGCAATCCCGCCGCATCGAGCTGGACGGGCAGGCGGGGGAGAGTCGCACAACCGCGCTTTTGTTGACTACGCCCCTGCCCCTGGAAAGGCCCGCGCAAAAAAATGAGCACGGGAGGAAAGAAACGGCCGCGAACTCAGAAGTCGGGGTGGGGCGAATGAACGCCCCTCACACCAAGAGGAACCCGACCCATGACCGTGAACCTGCGCCAAGTGGCCGCCGTCCTGCTCTTCCTGGTTCTGCCGACTGTCGCCGTCGCGCAAACCCGCGTCGATCTCAGGGCCAACCAGACGCTCATCAAAGACCAGGGGGGCGAGCGGAACACCTGCACCGCCTTCGCGACCATCGCCGCCTTGGAGGCGGCCTACCGCCGAGCCGGATACGGCGCGCTCGACCTCTCCGAGGAGTTCGCCGCCTACATGGCCAAGTTGAACTGGCTTCACCCGAACTGGAACAACCCCGCGGACCTGGCGACGGCGATCGGCCCCGGGGGCGCGGACCGCGTCGAGAACCAGTACGGCTACACCGGCGGGGGCGTAGACCCGATGGTGCTCTCGCAGGGGATCGCGATTCCGACGGAGGACCGCATGCCCTACCGTTCCACCTTCGCTGCCTACTGGAACGTAGCGGGCTATCCTTGGGACAACCGGTCACAGTGGACCGCGAACACGTGGAACCTCGACGAGCGCAACCTGCCTTTCGCAGCGCTGACCGCCCCGCAGTCCTACCGGGTCACCGGATTCACGACCTTCGCCGGCAACGATCCGGCGGTGCTCGAGGCGTCGCTGCGGGCGAACCGCGAGGTGATCTGGACGTTCAATGTGGGCGGCACGCGACCGGCGGGCATCTGGCACGCCGACAGGTTCGCCCCCGTCGGCAGCCACGCGATGCTCATCGTTGGCTACGACCGTTCATCGGCCGACCCCAATCAGCAGTACTTCATGGTGAAGAACTCGTGGGCGGGCGGCAAGTACCCGGGCGACAACGGCTTCACACGCATCGGCTATGACTACGTGCGTGCCTACGGTGTCACAGGCGCCGCGATCACCGGGGTCGCCGCGCCTCGCGCATGGACGGAGGCTCAGTTCTACGGACGCTGGACGTTGCGCTTCGACGGCTTCAGCGGCACGCTGGACATCACACACCTGCCGGGGCTGAACCAGGCAGTGTTCACGCAGGCTGGTCTGGCCATCACCGACCGTCGTCTCGGCACTTTTCGTGACAGCATGGGTGTCATGCACCGCGTGAACGGCTATGTATCAGGGAATGACATCACGTTCTGGTTCAAGTCGGGTGAACCGAACATGCGATGGGACATGCGGGGCGAGGACCTGCCCGTGGGTCGAATCTTCCACTACACGATGCTGCCGGGCCGGCGCGAGATGGCGGGCTATCACCAGGACAATGTGGGCGACATCCCCGTGGTGGCTTACGGTGGCTATGCCCGCAAGGATGGCGCGCTCGCGCCGGTCTTCAACAACGCGCAGGCTTGGGCCCCTGAGCAGTACCTGGGTGTCTGGCGCCTGCAGGCCGAGGCCGAGTCCGCGACGTTCCGCTGCAGCGCTCGCAACGACGCCGCCGTACCCGTCGCCCAGCGCGCCGCTTGGGCCGGTGTGACGTGCAGTTACACACGCACGGGCTCCGCCGCCCGCGCCTTCACGCTGCTCGTCGCCCGCAGTGACAACGCCCAGGTGGTCATCGACGTCCCCGGCCTCCTGCCGTCGACCTACTACACCGGACGCATGCTGAGCTGGCAGCGGGGTGTGATGGCCGGCGACGGCTTCTACGCCGTGCGGACCGGCAACCCCTGAGGCGCCTGCCCGATAGTCGTCTGAAGTCGTCCACCGGCTGCGCGAACCGCTGAATCCCGTCGACCGGCGTCGCGGGGCCCCCGTCGAGTGGGCCATGCCCGTCAGTACCCCGGGTACAGCCACCACCGGTTGTGCACCCCCGCTCCTTGGTCGGCCGGGCCCAGCGGTCCGCTCGCCTTGGCGGCCGACGCCGTGGAGGTCGAGGTCGACTTCCGAGAGGCCGGTCGCCTCGACCTCGCCTTGCCCTCGACCTGGGGCGCGCCCGCGCGGGTCCTCGTGACCGTCGGTGATGCCGCGCCCGCGCTGCGTGCCACCCAGGCGGGGCGGCTCGTCGTCGACGCCCCCGCGGGGCGCACCCGCGTGCGAGTCACGCGGGAGCAGTCCCTCGGGCCCGTTGCCCCCGACCCCCTTCTGGGGCACGGTGCGCGACATGCAAATGCAGGGCAAGACAGTGGTGGTCACCGGCGCGACGGCGGGCATCGGCCTCGTCACGGCGCGTCGCCTGGCCGAGCAGGGCGCGAACGTCGTGATCGTCGCCCGGAACCGTGAGCGCATCGACTCGACCCTCGCGCTCCTGCGCGAGAAGGGGCCGGGGGGCCAGCATCAGGCGTTCCAGGCGGACCTGGCGCTGGTCGCCGAGGTCGCGCGTGTGGGCGCCGAGCTGGCGGCCGCGCTGCCTCGATTGGACGTGCTCGTGAACAACGCGGGGGCGTACTTCGCCGACCGTGCGGAGACGAGCGAGGGCCTCGAGCGGACCTGGGCGCTCAACCACTTGAACTACTTCCACCTTACGCACCGGCTGCTCCCGAACCTGAAGGGCACCCCGGGCGCGCGCATCGTGAACGTTGCGTCCGATGCCCACAAAGGCGCGCGGCTGAAGCTCGACGACCCCCAGGGTCAGCGGGGCTTCGTGGGCTGGTTCGCCTACTGCAACAGCAAGCTCATGAACATCCTGTTCACCCGCGCGCTGGCGAAGCGCCTCGGGCCCGCCGGCCCCACGGTGAACGCCCTGCACCCGGGCTTCGTGGCCTCGGAGTTCGGCCACAACAACGGCGGCCTCATGGGGCGGCTGGTCGCGTGGTCGCAGGTCTTTGCGATCAACGTCGAGCGGGGCGCGGACACGAGCGTCTTCCTGGCGTCGGACCCCTCGGCAGCGTCGACCACCGGGGCCTACTGGTCGAAGTCTCGCGTTCGAACGCCGACCCGCGCCGCTCAAGACGACGCGGTCGCCGAGCGCCTGTGGACCCTCTCCGTCGAGGCGACCGGGGTCGGCGGTGCCTGAAGAGGCCGACGACGCACGCGTCGACCTCTGCTTCGACGACTCGACCCTGAAGAACGACCCGGTACTGGCGAAGCACCGGGTGTCCGTACCGGCCTTCGAGGTCCCCCCCGACGCCCCCGCCGAGGCGCTGCGCCTCGCGCGCGAGGTCTGGGAGGACCGCGTGCGCAGCGAGTACATCGGTGTGATGGTCACGCGGCGTTTTCATGGGCTGCTCGTCGACCTGAACGCCCCCCTCGACCTGCAAGAGGTGGCGCTCGCACTCGTGCTCCAGGAGCAGCGCCACACGTCCCTCTGTGTGGCCGCGGCGCGTGCGCTGGGCAGCGAGGTCGTCTTGGCCTTCGACCTCGAGGAGCTGCGGCAAGGTCGATCGGCGAGCACGCTCGAAGCCTTGCGCGACGAGACCCTGCGCATGGTCGCGGCGACGTTCGCGGTGGGCGAGGTCGCCGCCCTCGCGTTGCTCGAGGCCGAGCTCAAGGCGGTGCCCCCCGGCGGTTTTCGCGACGCCCTCGCCCTCGTCGCCCGAGACGAGGTGTTGCACGCGCGTATCGGGCCGCTGCTTCTCGCGGCCGCACGGCGCGGCGAGACCGCCGACTGGCTGCCGTGGCCAGGGGATGCTGCCGTACGGGGCTGGGTGCACGGGCAGATCGAGGCGATGCGCGCGCGCGACGTCGTCGAGACCGAGCACTTGACCGCGGCCGCGAATCCCGAGGTCGCCGCGTGGCTGCCGCGCCTGGGCGTGCGCCCGCCCGCGGACTTCCGCGCGACCTACGACGACGCGCTCGACGACGCCGTGCCGCGGAGCTTCCAGCGCTTCGGCTTGGACATGCTCGTCGCGCGGTAGCGCAGGTTGGACAGCCCGACCGGTCCCGTGGGATCGTCAAAGACCATGGGGATCCACCGGCGCGTACTGTTGACCTGGGCGCTCCTCTCGAGCGGTTGCGCGATCTCGTCCAGCGGCGACGCCGACGTGGGTCCGGGCGATCGCGGGCCCGATCGCGACGCCGCGACCTTCGGGTGCGCGCTCTCGGCCGACTGCCGCGACGACAACCCCTGCACGGACGACCGCTGCTCGGCGGGGGCGTGCGAGTACGTGCCCATGACACGGGGCACGGCCTGCGGCGACGAGGACCGCTGCAACGGCGTCGAACAGTGCGACGGCAACGGCGCCTGTGAGCCGGGTGCGCCCGTCGATTGTGGCGCCTCCGACGCCTGCACCGCGGTGACCTGCGTGCCCAGCACCGGGCAGTGTGTGACCGAGCGCACGCCGGACTGCTGCACGCGGGACGACCAATGCGGGCCGTCCTTCGAGTGCGAGACTGCGGTGTGCGACCCGACCACGAATCGGTGTGTGCTCGAGCCGATCATCGGCTGCTGCCAACGCGACGCCGACTGCCCCGCGGCCCAGTGCGAGCGGGCCGTGTGTGACCGCGCCGCCCGGCGCTGCGGGGTCGAGCGCGTCGAAGGGTGCTGCACGGGAAACGCGGACTGCCCGGCCGACTTCGAGTGTGTGCAGGCCCAGTGTGTCGCGGTGCCCGACCCACCGGCGTGCTGCGTGACCGACGAAGACTGCCCGGGTGTCGACGGATGCACCCGATACACCTGCCGCGGGGTGGTCGAGTGCTGTGTCCCCGAGCGCATCGAGGGCTGCTGCGAAGCCGACGGCGACTGCGGGCCCGGGCGGGCGTGCGACCGCGCGACCCAGACCTGCGCGGAGGCCCTCGTCGAGTTCGGGGCGTTGCAGTTCCCGTTGGCGCCCATCGAGCTCTGCCCGGGCCTCGAGATGCCGAGAATCTTCGCGCGGGTCTACGCGCCCGACGTGACCACCGGCGCGGGCATGGGCATCGGCATCGAGGCCGAGTTCGGCTATGGCGAGGCGGGGACGGACGCGCGGGTCGATCCCGATTGGGGTTACTTCCCGGGCGTCTACAACGGCGACCTGCTCAACGAGTTCCGCGAGGAGAACGACGACGAGTACCGTGTCGACTTGCCCGCGCCGGCCGTAGGGGACTGGCGGGTCGTGGCGCGGTTCAGATTGCGGGGCGGTCCCTGGCTCTACGCGGACCAGGGCCCGCGGGGCACGGCCGATGGCTTCTCGCTCGACGATCTGCTGCCCGTGCGGGTCTCGGCGCGGTGCGGTCCGCCGCCGCCGCCCGTGGGCTTCGCGGCCTTTCAGTTCCCGCTCGCGCCGGTCACCGTCTGCGCCGGCGAGGCCTCCCCGATGGTCTTCCTGCGCGTCTACATCGACGGGGTCACACCCGGGGCCGGTCGCGGCGCCTTCGGTGACCTGCCCGTCCAAGCGGCGCTCGGCTATGGGCCCGTAGGGTCCGACCCGGCCGTCGCGCCGGACTGGGTCTTCGTGGCCGCAGAGTACAACGGCGACCTGGACAGCCCGTTCGGGGTTCGGCGGGACGACGAGTATCGGGCGCAGCTCCCGTCCGTGCCCGCCGGGGAGTTCGACCTGGCGTGGCGTGTGGGGGTCGCCGAGGGCGCGGTGGTCTACGCCGACCTGCCCCCCAACGGCACGAACGACGGCTACGCGTCGGCGACGACCCTGCGCCTCACCGGCGAAATGGAGTGCGGCCCATGAGGCGACTCAGTGCGCTCATGGGGCTGGCGGCGGTGGTCCTGCTCGCACCGGCCGCCGAGGCGGACACACGGCGACTCGTGCTCAAGAACGGCGCCGAGCACTACGGCGAGATCACGGTCCAGGCGGAGGTGGTGCACATCGAGACCGTGGGCGGCGAGCGCCTCTCTTTCCCTCGGAGCGAGGTCGCGGGCTACCAGGTGCTCAGCGGCACCCAGGGCAAGGAAACGGGCGCGCTCACGCCGCTGGGGCCTGCGCCCGAGGCGCCCGCGCCGCCGCCGACCGAAGCGTCCCCCACGGCCCAGGTCACGACGGCGGCGACGTCCGTCGACCCCTGGCCGAGTGCGCTCGACGATGCGCCCCTCGAGTACCGAGCGCCCTGGTACCTGCGGAGCGAGGTCGTCGTCGGCCTCGCCTTGGGCGCGATCGTCGTCTTCGGCGGCCTCGTCGCCGTGAACCGACGCGGTCGGGGCGGCGGAGTGCTCACCGGCTGCCTGTGGATCATCGGCATCCTGGCGGCCCTTGCGGTTGCCGCGGGGCTCTTCGTCTACTTCCAGTGGCGGTCGTGGACCGGCGACGGGGCGCGCAAGGTGGCCGACGAGGTCCTCGCCCAGGCCGACCTGCCCGACATCGACAAGGCGCGGATTCGGCAGAAGGTCGAGCGGGTCATCGACGACTTCGAGGCGGAGCGGATCGGCGCCGCCGAGCTCGAGCGCCTGGGCGCCACCTTCGCGCGCGGGCCGCTCCTGCCGCTGACCCTACAGCGGACAGCGCGCGAGACCTACCTGAAGGTCCAGGGCCTCGACGCCGACGAGCGTGTCGCGGGCGAGCGCGCCCTGGAGCGCTGGGCGCGCGGGCTCGCCGAAGGGCGCATCCCCTACGACGCCGGGTGGCGCGTCTTCGAGCCCGTGAGCACACGGGGGGCCGACGGCAAGACCCGTCTCAAGACCGCCGCCGAGGTGCGTGTCGGCGAGGTCCGCACGCTCCTGAAGGGCGCCCTCGACGCCGCGAACGCCGCGCAAATCCCCGACGAGCCGTGGCGCGTCGACGTGGCGCAGGTGGTCATCGACACCATCGAGAAGGCGACCGCACCGAAGAAGTGAGCGGTCCCGCGCTGAGCGGGCGCTTCACGGCGACGCCGCGGCCGGTGTGGCGGCACCCGCGCCCGCACCCGCAGGCGCTGCGGGCTGGGGCGCATTACGGCGGATGAAGTCGTCGTAGTGCCCGCGGGTCTTCGCGGCCTGGCGCTTCATGCCCGTCAGGCTGTCGACGGGAATCGCCTCCGTGACGTACTGCACCAGCCAACTCGGGATGTTGCCCGCCGGGTCGGCGTCGACGAGATGCTCGACGCGCGTGCGCTCAGGGCCGAGACGCGTGAGGCGGAAGTGTCCGCGCAGGTGGCCGAAACGTGTCACGCCGCTGGGCACGGCCCGCTCGGGACCCGGCACGGTGTGGAAGCCGGCGACCAGGTCGTCTCCTTCTCGGGTCACCTTCGACTCGAGCACCCCGTCGCGATCGTCCACGGGCCACGGCGCCTTGAACCGCCAGTAGAAGCGCAGGTTCAGATCGCTGCGCCGCGCGAGCACGTCGGAGACGATCAACTTCGAGTTCCACTCCGTGGCCCGCTCCATGTCGGCGAGGATGGCGAGCAGATGTTCGACCGAGGCGTCGATCACCATCACACCCTTGAAACGCGGGACCGCGCGGTCTTCGTCGGGCTCGTCGTAGAGGGTCACCCCCCGCTCGGTGCCGGTCTTTCGCCACCCCGCATGGGCGCCCAGGGGCGCGATGAGGAGGGCGAGCGCAACGGCGAGCCCGACGAGAAGGAAACGATGCGGGTGGGACAATCGGAGCGGCGTCGCGTTCATCGACGTGTGCGGGCTTTCGGTTCGTCGCGGTCGGTCGGGGTGCTCATCGAGGCGGGTCCGCGTGAGCGTGTCTTGCGCGAGGACTCCGCAAGAGCGGCCCACACGTTACTCGCACCGCCCGAGTCGCTCCACCCCGAGCACACGCCCAGGCCCGTTCCGCGGCGAAACGACGCCGACGCCGCAACCCGCGCTTCGATTCCGGGTTCACCGCAAGGAGCCGGAACTTGTGAGCCAGACGCGGCCATGGGTGAATCGGACGCTGGCAGGAGGCAAGAAATGCACATGCGTACGGGCGCTCTGTGGACTGCGACCGTATGGTTTTGGGCGGCGTGCGGCGAAACGGGCACGAGCGCTGAGGACAACCCGGACGCGACCGCCGGGGGTGGAGCGTCCGTGGGTGGTCAGCCCGCGCCCGGCGGTGTGCCCGCACCCGGCGGTGTGCCCGCACCCGGCGGTGAACCCGCGCCCGGCGGTGAACCCGCGCCCGGCGGTGAACCGGCGCTCGGCGGTGAACCGGCGCCCGGCGGTGAACCCGCGCCCGGGGGCACGCCCGGTCCCGCGCCGGAGTGTCCGGTCCCTGACTCTCCCCTCGGACCCCGCGAGGTCGACGTGACCCAGGGGCGCCTCAGCGGTGTCGCGGCGGAGAGCACCACCGCCTATCTCCAGATTCCCTTCGCGGCGCCCCCGCTCGGGGCACTGCGGTTCCGCGCCCCCGAGCCCGCGGGCTGCTTCGACACGGCCCCCCGCGACGCCTCGGTCTGGGGCCCCGTCTGCCCTCAGCTCAACGGCGAGGTCTACGAAGGTGTCGAGGACTGCCTTTTCCTCAACGTGTGGGTCCCCGACGCCCCGGCCGACGGCCCGCGCCCGGTGCTCTTTTTCATCCACGGCGGCGGCAACGCGCAGGGCGGCGCGAGCGAGCAGCAGGTGCCGCAGATGCCCTCGTTCCGCCTGTACGACGGCGCTGCGCTGGCGAGCCACACCGGCGCCGTGGTGGTCACGACGAACTACCGCCTCGGCCCGCTCGGCTTCCTGGCCCTGCCCGGAGGCGGTCCCCAGGCCGCGACGGACCCCATCGATGGCAACGAGGGCCTCCTCGACCTCGTGACTGCCCTCCAGTGGGTGCAGCGGGACATCGCGCGCTTTGGCGGGGATCCGGACCGTGTGCTCATCTTCGGCGAGTCTGCGGGCGCGCGGAACGTGTGCTCCCTGCTGGGCACACCGCGCTCCGCCGGGCTCTACCACGGGGCGATCATCCAAAGCGGCGGCTGCACCCAGCCGGAGCGCGGCCTGGTCGAAGCGACGGGCGCACGACTCCTGACGGCGACGGCGTGTGAGGCCACCCCGGACCCCGTCGCGTGTTTGCGGGGGCTGACGCCCGAGGCGCTCCTGCGGGCGCTGCCCCCGATGATCGTCGTCTCCGGTGGGCAGAGCGGCATCGAGTACCAGCCGTTCCCCGACGGCGCGGTCATGCCGAGTCAGCCGCTCGCCCAGATCCGAGGCGGCACTCAGGTCTCGGTACCCACGCTCATCGGCGCGAACGCGGACGAGGCGGCGTTCGACGCGCCGCCGTTGGCCACGGTCGCCCAGTATGAAGCGCTGGTGCGGGCGACCTTCGTGAACGTCGCGCCGCGTGTGCTGGCGCAATACCCCGCAGACGCCTACCCCACCCCCCGAGACGCCTACATCGCGCTCGCCTCCGACGTGAAGTTCATCTGTCCGTCTCGTACGGTCGCCCGCGCCCTGAATGGGGGCAGTGCGCCCACCTGGCGCTACTTCTTCACGCACCGCCTCGAGAACCTGCAGCGCCGCACGCCCTACGCGTACCACGGGCTGGAGCTATTCTTCGTGTTCCGACACCTCGAGGTGTCGGGCTATGTGCCGAGTGCGAGCGAGCGCGCGCTGTCCGACACCCTCGCCACGTCGTGGGGCGACCTGGCGGCCACGGGGACGCTGCCGGCACCGTGGGTGCCCTACGCCGCGGCGACCGACACGACCACGGTGCTCGACGGCGCCGGGCTCTCTGCGCTCGAGGGCGTGCGCACCGAGAACTGCGACTTCTGGGACAGCCTCACGCCCTGAACGCCGGGCCGATCAGGCCGCGTGGCGACCGCCCACCGCGGGGCTGCGCAGCCACTCGACGGTGTCCGCGAGCGTCTGCCGGGGCAGGCGGGGCGCGTAGCCCAACTCGGCGCCCGTCCACAGCGTCGTGAGGCCCCAGTAGTGGCTTGCCATCTCCAGCACCACGGGATCGGGCATCCACGTCGGCAGGCGCACGGGCGACAGACGACGCGCATGCTCCGCGGCGGTCGCGAGGCCGTCCAGCACGGGCCCGGGCGCATGTCGTGGCTCGACGCGCTGTCCCGAGACCTCGCTCACCATGCGGAAGAAGGCCGCCAGCGGCACGTGTGTGCCCGGGAAGTGGTAGACCCCGCGCATCCGCTCCTGCCGCACGAGGGTCACCAGGGCGTTCGCGACGTCCCGCACGTCGGTGAAGTGCATGCCGCCGTTGGGCACGAACGACAAGCGGCTCTCGAGCAGCCGCGCGACGTCGCTCGTGGACCGCCGCGCGTGGTCCTCGGGCCCGAGCAAAACAGGCAGCCGTGCCACGGTGAACGGCACGCCCAGCTTCTCGGCGAGGCGACGCCCGTCGCGCTCGGCGCGCACCTTGGAGGCGTAGTACGGCCATTCACCGATGGCGGCCTCGGCGAAGGGCGCGTGTTCATCGGCCAGAAGGTCGTGTTTGCGAAAGCAGCCGACCGTGCCCGAAGTGGACACGAGCACGCAGCGTGCCCCCAGACGGTGCGCCGTCCGCACCATCTGCAGCGTGCCCTCCACGTTGAGCTGGGTCATCTCGTCCGCGTCGCGCCGGCTGTGCACGACGAGCCCGGCGGTGTGCACGATCGTGCCCACCTCGCCGAGACCCGGCTGCTCACACCACCCTTCGGGTTCGAGCACGGAGCCCTGGACGAGACGAATGGGCGCGGTCGCCGCGGAGGCTACGGGCGCGCGGCTCTCCGCGGTTCGCCGCAGACCGAAGACGGGCACGCCGGCCGTGGCACAGGCCGCGCCGAGGTGACGCCCGAGGAAACCCGAGGCGCCCGTCACGAGGACTGCCGGCTTCACGAGATCCTCTGGGGCGACACCGAGCGGCTGGGACGCGACCGCACCTCGCCCGGCAGCGGCAGCTCGGGCGTGGTGTCGGGCGGAGTGCCGAGGTAGTCGGGCGTCGCGTCCAGCGCGGTGAACTCGGCGAGGCGCTCGGCGCGGGGTCCCCAGGCGTGGTCCCCCTCGGCGCGGGCCTCGAGGATGCCCGACTCCACGAAGACCGCGAAGGCGTCCTCGAGGTGCGGCAAATGCGACTGCGGCAGCACGCTGAGCATCGCCTTCGGGGTCGTGAACGAAAGCCCCGAGGCGGGGTCCCCGAGCCGCGTCGCCGCGAGTCGGTAGTCGCGGATCACGGGGCCGAGCAGCGCGGCGACCACGGCGCGCACGCGCACGTCGTTCAGGTCGGCGGCGCGGGGCGGCGTGAGCCACGCGTTGCGCGCCACGTGGTCCTGCACCGCGGCATTGTCCGGGTACAGGGCGAGGGCGTCGCCGAAGAACCAGTGCGCCCATTGATTGCGCAGGCTCTGCGCGAGCGTGCCCGTGATGGGGCGCGGCACCGCGAGGTCGCTGTCGAGCACGCGCCCGCCGCGACGCTCGACGGCGCCCTTCAGCCAGGCCTCGTCGACGCCGAGCGCGGCGAGGCTGCGGTTGTTCGGCTCCTCGAGGAAGGCGCGCAGGTGGAACGAGCTCACGACGGTCTGGCGCTGCTGCTCGGCCACCACGCGGCGGGCGAGCCCGGGCACGTCCGTCTGGCCGTCGAGCACCAGCGGCTCGCCGCACGCCAGGTGCATCCGACCGAGCTGGACGCGGTTGCGCATGAGGTCACCCACCCAGCGCAAAAGCGCGGGCAGCGACATCTTCGAGCGCGCGCCGCCCGTGAGCTCTCGGTCGAAAGCCGGCTCCTCGGGCAGTCGGTCGTAGGAGATCGACACGGGCAGCACGGTGAACGTGCGGCGCGTCTTCTGAAGCCCGCGCAGGAGTCCACGCTTCGGCGGCAGGAAGTGCCGCGAGCGGCTGCGCTGACCCTCGACGAAGAACATCAGCGACGCCTGCTCCGCCACGAGGTGCTGCAGCGCCTCCGTGAGCTCGGGCGCCTCCTTGCCGACACCGCGCTTGATGTAGAAGGCGCGCGACTGCTGGAGCACACGCCCCACCAGCGGCAGCTTCTTGAACTCCTCGGCCGCCGCGATGTGCGGCACGGCGATCCCGAGCTCCGGGTGCTGGAAGCACAGGTAGCTCGTCAGCAGGAAGTCCAGGTAGCTCCGGTGCGAGGGCGCGAGCACGAAGAGTGTGTCCGCGGGGGCGTTCGCGACCGCGCGCTCGAAGGACGGTCGGTCGAAGGTAATGTTCGAGGCGCACCGCCGCATCGCCTTTCGCACCGCGAGGCCCAGCGTGCGAATCGCGACGTTGCCGTCGGCCGGACGGCGGGCCCAGCTCACATCGTCGAGGGCGTCGTCGTGGGCGGCGCCCGCGATGGAGATCTGCGTCTCGTCGTTGCCGAGCAGGTGCGTGTAGAGGCTCCGATTGACGATGTCGACGTACTGCGGCGGGTCGAAGTCCGCGAGCGCGAGCGGCTCGGCCAGGCGGAAGTCGAAGGTGTGGTGCGTGAAGTACCTGAAGGCCTCGTTCAGGTAGCGAACCTTCTCGTCGGCGCGCTCGAGGCGGCGCTTGTCGCGCTTGCGGCCCGTAGCGGCGAGCAGCCCCCGCATCAGCTGAATCGGGAGCTCGCGCCCCACGAGGTCGCCGCGCTCGAAGTCGTCCCCGCGGAAAAGCGCGGTCTTCGGTGTGGACTTCGCGCCCGGTCGCTCCCGGAAGAACTTCTGGTTCGCGTGGGTCGTCATGTCGATCCGCAGCGCGTGCTCGATGCCCATGGCCGCGAAACGAATCGGGATCGCCTCGCCGGGGCGGGGCCACCGGTGGCCGAACGCGGTCTCGACGATGCGCTGTGAGACCAGGTCCACCGGCACCACGTCGAGGCGGGTCGCCGGGTCGGCATGGAGGGCGCGCACGACCCCCATGCCCATGTACAGCAAGCATCCGGCGAGGGCGGCGGGGCTGTCGAGCCAGCCCGGGAACGGCGCCTTCCACGACGCCGAGACGATGCTCGGCCGCACGATGACGACGGGCACGTCGCCGCGGCGCTCCGAGATCAAGTGCTCGGTGATGCACTTCGTGAACGTGTACGTGTTCGGGTGCCCCGTCTCGGCGAGCATCTCCGACTCGGGCCGTCGGTCGTCGAGGATGTCGGCGAGCAGCTCCGTCGCGGGTCGCGGCAAGTGGGCGAGCCGCTCGTGAATCGGACCCTGTCGCCATGCGGTCACGTACGCCGTGGACACGTCCACCATGCCCACGAGGCGTGTGCATGCCCGGGCGAGCTCCAGCACCTCGAGGGCGGTGGTCACGTTCGCCGCAGCGGCCTCGCGCACCGGCAGGTCGAACTCCACCGATGCGGCGCAATGGATCACGTGGGTCGTGCGTCGGGTCACGCGGGCCCAGTCGACCTCCGAGAGCCCACAGCGCGGCTTCTCCAGGTCACAGGCCACCACGTCGACCAGGCGTGTCCAGCCCTCGTCGAGCGCGCTGAAGACGCCGGCGGTCGCGACCGACGACTCGAAGCGGGTCGCGGGTTCGACGGTCTTGCCGTCCCGGGTCTTGGACGGCCGGACGAGCACCGTCACCCCCGAGATGCCCAGCGCGCGGCGACGGCGCAGCAGCTCTTCGAGGACGACCTTGCCGACGAACCCGGTCACACCGGTGAGGAGTACGTGAGATGACTTCATGGGTGGGAGCCCCCGGTCTGCGTCGAGAGTGAAACGCGCCCTCGGACGGCGTGGTTTCCGGCCCCGAAGAGATTCTCGGGGTCCACGGCGTTCTTCAGCGCGCGCTGCAGGGTGAGCGCGCCTTCGGAGTAAACGTCCTTGAGGAAGTCCTGGCGGATCTTGCCGACCCCGTGGTGGTGCGACAGCGAGCCCCCACACGCGAGGATCTCTTCACGGGCGGCGTGTTCGAGCGCGCCGTAGGACGCGACGGGATCGGCCACGCCCTTGGCGTAGAAGCCCAGGTAGAAGTACATCGCGACGCCGGTCGGGTAGACCTGCGTGATGCGGCCGGTGAAGAAGACCTTGCCCGGCAGCCCCATCGCCTCGTGCTCGCGCCGCACCCGCGCGCGGACCCGCTCGTAGAGGTCCATGGCCTGGCTCCATGGCACGCTCGTCTCGAAGCTCTCGGCGATGGTCCAGTGCTCGAAGGTGAGGTCGCGGATGTACGCGATCCCGAACGTGAGCTGGTAACCACGCTCCCCGTTGGCGGCGCCGGCCTTCATGCCGCCGTGTTTCTCGGCGATGCGATAGAGCGCCTTCTCCTGGAACTCGACCTCTTCGCGCGACCCCTCGAAGACGACCGTGGCGACGGCCATCTCGTGCGGGTCGAAGCCCTTGACCTGCGTGACGACGAGCTTCTCGAGCTCGCTCTTCGCCTTGGCCGCCATGCCCTTCTTGGGGCCCTTCAGCGCCTGCCCGAAGTGGAACTGCACATTGTCCATGACCCGCACGCTCGCGGGCACCGCGCCGGTCTGCTGCAGGTCGTAGAGGAACGCCAAACCCGCCGACAGATTCGGCAGCAGCACGCTCCCGTAACGCTGGACCTCGGGCACCGTGAAGAGCTTCACGACCGCGGTGGTGATGATGCCGAGGTTGCCCTCGCTGCCGAAGATGAACTGCTTCGGGTTCACACCCACGCTCTCGCGCGGGGCCGGGCGGGGGCGCTCCACGACGCCGTGCGCGGTCACGACCTGCACATCGAGCACGAGGTCTTCGATGTTGCCGTAGCGGTTCTTTTTCATGCCGCTCGCGTTGGTCGCGATCCAGCCGCCCAGGGTCGAGAACTCGAGGCTGTCGGGCTCGTGGCCCATCATCAGCCCGTAGCGCGCGAGCAGGTCGACGATGTGGCGCCCCGTGGCCCCGGCCTCGATGCAGGCCATGTGATTCACGGGGTCGATCCACAGGATTCGGTTCATCCGCCGCATGTCCACGGCCACGACGACCCGCTCCTCGTCCACGGGGATCCGCAGCGCCTCCGTCACGTTCGTGCCGCCGCCGAAGGGCAGCACACTGGCGCCGTGGCGTCGGCAGGCGTCGACCAACGCCACGACCTGCTCGTGGCTGTGCGGGAAGACGACCAGGTCGGGCACACGCTCGAGCTGCGTATAACGCACGGCCCAGATCTCACCGCCCGTGTGCCCGTGGCCGCGGCGGAGGCGAACCCGGTCGTCGTCGCTCACCTGCTCGGGGCTCAGGAACTTCGCGAGGTCGGCCTGCAGTGGGCCCGAGGGACGCGGGGCCGGCACGGGCGGCGGATAGTGGGGCTCGTTGCGATTGTCGGGGCCGAGCGGAGACGCGAGCATCTTGCCGAACCAGGGCATCAGGTCCGGCAGCTCCTCCGCGCACAGGCTGTAGCGGTTGCCTGTGAGCACGGTCGTCCCGTCCGGGCGCACGACGAAGCGAGTATCTGCGAAGCCCCATCCGTCGTCCGCCTCGCGGTCCGCCGCCGGGATCGGGGCCGCCACCGACGGCACGAAGCGTGTGTCCCCGGTCGCGACGCCCGTCGGCGCGTCCCCGCGCAACGTGTGCAGGGCGCCGCGCGCCTCTTTGACGAGGGTGGTGCCGACCCGGCCGGCCAGGTCCACGAGGGTTCGTTCCGACATGCGTCCTCCAGAAACGCACGGGTTATTGCGCCGGTTCGGCCTGCATTCAATTGGCAATGGTTTACGCACGGTGCGTAACGCGCTTCGCACACGCCTTCGGGGAAACCGGTGCAGAATGGGGCCCATGAAGACCCTCGACATGGCTCGTGGCGCGGCCGGCGGCGCCGTGGCTGGTGTCGCGCTCGCGGCGCTCGACCTCCTGACCCTGGCGACACGCGACCGCGTGGCGCTGGACGCCGAAGGATGGCGAGCTCTCCTGGGGGTCGCCGTGTGCGTCGGAGCCGCGCTGGGCCTGGTTCCGGGCGTGTTTTGGGGCCTGTGTAGGCCGCTGCGCGGTCCCGTGGTCACGATTCTCTCGGGGGCGATGGCGTTCGGGGCGTTCGTGGCCGATGTGGTCGTCCTGCCGCGGCTCTACCCCTGGTTGCATGCGGGTCTCGCGGGGGCCGCGGTGCTCGCCGCGGCGCTGGCGGGCGCTGCGATTTGGCCCGAGCGCTGGGCCCGGTCGGGTGCCCTCGTCGCGCTGCTCGCGGCGGGTCTCGCCCCCGCGCTCTTGACGACGCTCGGCGAGGGCCGGCAGGCCGTGCGCCAGGCTGTGGCGGAGCAGACCCGCTACGCGCGCCACGCCTACGCCGCGCTGGGTCCGCAGACGGTGGATGCCCCACGGGACGACGGCGTATGCCCCTGGCCGACGCCGCCCTCGAGACCTGGCGCCCCGCTGCTCCCCCGGGCGTCGGTCCTGCTGCTCACGGTCGACGCGCTGCGGGCCGATCATGGCGGCGCAGCTCTCGCGACCCATCTGCCGAAGACCGCGGCTCACCTCGCCGACGGGTGGCGCTTCGACCGGGTCTACGCCGGCGCGCCTCGGACGAACGAGAGCGTCTACAGCCTGTTCACCGGCCGGCCCGTGCCGTTCCTCGACTTCAAGCCCGTGGGGGTCGACGCCCAGGACCAGTTCGTCGTCGTCGGCCGCGAGGAGACACGCGGGCAGCGTCGGTCTCCGGCGCCCATCGGCGATACCACCCCCACGTGGGCCGAGGCGATGCGGGACGCCGGCTGGCAGACTTTCGCCACGGCGGGCTACGTGTACTTCCTGCCCGCGGCGGGGCTCACCCGTGGCTTCGAGCGGGTCGACGACACGCCCTACCAGAAACACAACCGGGACCTCACCGGCTTGACCTCGAACGCCGTCGCCGACGCGCTCATCGCGGCCTTCGCCGCGCGCGACACGAAGCGCCCGCTCTTCGCATGGGCGCATTTCATGGACCCTCACGCGCCGTACCGCGCCTACGCCGCCGCGGGGACCACCCCGGACGAGCGTGATCCGCTCACGCTCTTTCGTTCCGAGCTGCGTCGGGTCGACGACGCGCTCGATCGTGTCCTCTCGGACCCGAACCTGCCCCCCGAGCTGCTGATCGTGCTCACGGGCGACCATGGAGAGGAGTTCGGCGAGCACGGGGGCGGCTACCATGGCACGACGCTCTTCGAGGAGCAGGTACGCGTGCCGGTTCACCTCGCGACGCGTGGGCGTCGGCTGCCGACTGCTCCCGAAGACCCGGAGTCGACCGCGCTCGCGCTCTACGACCTGATGCCCACCGTGCTCGAAATCGTCGGAATCCCGACGCCCCCCACGGTCCTCGGCCGCTCCTGGGCGTCGAGGCTCCGCGGCGGGCCGCTCCCGGACATTCCGGTGCTGCTCTCTTCGACCCTGCACCGCACGCTCTTGGCGGTGATCGAGGGGACCGATAAGGTCGTGCTCGAGCCCGCGACGGGCATCGCCGCCTACTACGACCTCGCCGAGGACCCTGCGGAGCGCGCCAATCGGATCGACGCCGCGTCCGAGCGGGTCGGTCCCATGGCATGTCGCCTGGCGACGGTCGCGCGGGGCGTACGACCATGAGCCCTCCCGGCCTTGAATCGGGCTCCTGCGTGGGCGACCCTAGGGCCATGCGCCGCTCCCGCATTCTCGCTCGCTGACGTGGCGACCTATCGAGTCGAGTGTCCGAAGTGCGCGGCGCCCGTCCAGCCCGGAGAAGGGCACTGCGACCGCTGTCGCTCGGCTTTCGATCCGTGGACCGAGCCGCCCCCCGCCATCGCCGCGCTGCTCGCGGGCGGCCCCGAGGTCTCGCCCGACTTCCCGACCATCACACGCCACCTGGTGGAGGTCTCGCGCCTCGTCGAGCGGCGTGAGACCTCGGTCCAGGATCTGGCGAACGCGGTCCTGAAGGACATGGCGTTGACCACGCGCCTGCTGCGTCTGGTGAACGGCGCGTTCTGGCGCTCGAGCTACGGCGCCGTGGCCACCTTGACCCGCGCCGTCATGCTGCTGGGCTTCGAGGAGGTCCGCCGCGCGACCATGGCGCTGATCCTCTTCGACCGCCTGCGAGACCATCCCCGCGGCAGTGCGCTGGCGACCCGCGCCGTGGCGGCCTTCGGCGCCGGCCTCATCGCACGGAGCGTGCTCGCGCGGGACTCGGGCTCGAGCGCGGGTGAGCCCGTGGAGCCCGCGTTGGCCGAGGAGGCCTTCATCGTCGGCATGTACCAACGCCTCGGGAGCCTCTCGCTGGATGCGTTTCTGCCGACGTACGCCGAGCGTGTCCAACATCGCCGCGGCGAGGGGTTCGGCCCGGACGAGGCCCAAATGCTCGAGCTCGGCTGCACGCCCGCGCAGCTCGGCGGGGCCGTGGCGCGCGCGTTCGGGTTGCCCGAGGTCGTCGCGCGGACCCAGCGCGCGCTCCCGGCCGGCGTGCTGCCGCCGCCGCGCGACACCACCGAACACCTGCACTACGCCGCGGCCTTCGGGGTCGCGCTGATCGACGAAGCCACCACCCAGGAGAAGCCGGACTTCGGACCCCTCCTCGAGCGGTTCGGGGGCGCGCTCTCGCTGACCGAGAGCGGGGTGCGCAGCGTGCTCGCTTCCGTCGTGCGGCAACTCTGGCGGCACGCCGCGGACCTCGACATCGACCCCGACGAGAGCGAGTGGGTTCGGCGCCTGCTCGCGTGGGCGGCGCCCCCCACCTCGGAGTCCGGTCCAGGCGCGAGCGCCGAGTCCGCCGGCGGGCGCGGCGCACGCCGACCGGCGCGCGACGAGACGGAAGACCGCCGCCGGGGGTTCCTCGCCCAGGGCATCGACGAACTCAAGGTGGCGGTGCAAGGGGGCGCCCCCGTCAACGAGGTGCTCTCGCTGGTGGCCGAGACCGCGTGGCGCGGCTTCGGTTTCACGCACGTCGCGCTGTGCCTGCGCCATCCCGAGGCCGCGGAGCTGTTGTGCCGCATCGCCCTGGGCCCCCAGGCGGCCGAGCTTCGGCGTCGACTCAGCGTGCAGGTGCCCCGCGCCCGCGACGTCTTCTCTCGCGCCGTGCACGATGGCCTCGACCAGGTCGTCGACGACCTGGGCTCGCCCTTCAGCCGACTGCCGCCCTGGTATCCCGGGCCCCTCGCGGCGCGCGGGCTCGTGCTCTTTCCGGTCCGTGTCCAGGGCCGGACCGTCGCGCTCCTCTACGGCGACAGCGAGGCGCCGGCGGTGTGTTTCCAGCGCAGCCGGTTCCTGCACCTGCGCGAGATGCGCGACCTCGCCGAGGGCGCGCTGGAGCGGCACCGCCGCCACATGCCGTAACCCCCGCATCTTGCGCGGGCACGACGAAACGGGCATCCATGCCCCACTGGAGGCTGTATGACGACGACCCCCTCGGGACTCATGTACGAAGACATCACCGTCGGCGACGGCGCGACGCCGACCACCGGGCAGCAGTGCTCGGTGCACTACACGGGCACGCTCCTCGACGGCACGAAGTTCGACAGCTCGCGCGACCGGGGTGCCCCGTTCACGTTCGCCATTGGCCGCGGGCAGGTGATCAAGGGCTGGGACGAGGGTGTGTCGACGATGAAGGTCGGCGGCCGCCGCAAGCTCACGATCCCACCGGAGCTGGGCTACGGGGCGCGCGGTGCGGGCGGCGTGATCCCCCCCAACGCCACACTCGTCTTCGACGTCGAGCTGCTCGGCGCTCGCTGAGCGCCGAGCGTTCGCGTCACTCGCAGACTTCGGGCGCGCTCGGCAACGCGATGGCGTGGAATGAGGCCTTCAGCTCGTAGGCGGGGCCTCCGGTGCGTGCCTCGCAGTCCGGGGACGAGATGATCCCCATGAGCTGCTTCGAGAGCGCGATGCCCCCCTTCGGGCACCCGCCGCACTCCTCGCCCTCGGGGATGACATCGTCGAGCGAGGTGGCCGCGCACGCGCCGATGCACGAGCAGAGCTTCGCGATGTCACTCTCGAGCAAACACGCCGTGAGCTCTCCGGCGAGGCGCCTGGTGTCCGGCGTCAGCGTGACGGCCGCCCGAACCTCGCGCAGCGGAACCGCGTTGGGGAGCACAGGGTCCGGCGTGCAGTTGAAGTAAACGCCCTTCTCGTCCTGGGCGTAGATGAAGATCGCGCCGGTGCTGGGCACTTGCACGTCCACGGTCCCGAAGGACGCCGTCCCGGCCGGGGCGGGGAGCGCGCACGTCGAGCTGTCCTCGGGCGGCGCCGCCACGTAGGTCGAGACGCCGGCCTGGAGCTCCGCGTCGAAGCGGGTCCCGTCCGTCGTGGGCTCGCGGCATTGCGTCGCGTCGTCGAGGCCTACGCCGGAGCCGATGTAGACCTGGGCGATGCTGGACGTGGTGTCGAGCGAGTCGATGCCGATGAGGATGTTCAAGCGGTGCTTGTTGATGTCCGAGACCCACAGTCGATTGAGCAGGCCGGCCTGGAGCGGCGGCGCGCCGTTCGGCTGGTTCTCGCCGAGTTTGTCGATGTGGATGCACTCGAACCGATAGCCACGGGGAAACATCGAACCCGGGTCTACACCGCCGCCGGCCGTGCCGCCCGTGCCGCCCGTGCCCCCCGAGGCGTCGACCTGCCCCAGGTCGGGACGGGGCCGAAAGTCCGGGAGAACGTTGAGGCTCTCGTCGGGGTCCCCGGAGCAGCCCGAGGACGCCCAGAGCGTCATGACACAACACACCATGCGGGCGCGGGCTCGAGCGCTCGTCATCCTGTCCCCCGGTCCTTCAGTTGGCAACGCGGCGCCATTGTATCGCCCACGCGACGGCTTTGTGGTACCCGGGTGCGTGCGATTTCAGTACGAAACCGGCGCGAGCCCCGCGCCCTCGGAGGCCCTTCGATGACGCATCTGCAGAGGCTCGTCGGCGCGACCGCGCTTGCCCTTCTCGCGCCGACGTGGGCACGGGCGGGCGGCTTCGAGCTGCCGGACAACGGCGTACGGGCGGTCGGTCGTGGCGGGGCGACCGCCGTGGGCGTGCAGGACCTGACGGCGGTGCACTACAACCCGGCGGTGCTCGCGCGGCAGAGCTCGAAGGTCGCCGCGATGTGGCACCACAATCTGGTCTTCCACGAGTCCACCTTCGACCGCGCGCCGCTGGCCGAGGGCTGGGGACCCGCCTATGGCGGCACCGAGTTCGAGTCCATCAGCGATCGCGAGTCGCTCTTTCCGCTCGGTGGTTTCCTCTCCGTGGGCTCGAACTTCGGCCTGCAGGACACGATGTTCGCGCTCTCGGTCTACGGCCCGAGCTCCGTCGGCAAGCAGGACTGGAAGGACTACGGCCCGCAGTCCTTCATGATGACCGAGGCCGACATGCTGCTGGTCTACTACTCCGCCTCGGCGGCGTGGCAGAGCCGTTCGGGGGACTTCGGGCTCGGGGTCACGCTCCAGTACGTCGACATGCCGAAGCTGCAGTACGAGCTGATCCTCGACTCGGACGCCTCGGGCACACTCACGCCGGTGCCCGAGGACTCGAACGCGGGGAGCACCACGACCCACCTCGCCGGCAAGCTCGACCTCGAGGACCGCACGGGCTTCACCGCGCTCGTGGGCGCGTTCTGGCGCCCGATCCGCAACCTCGAGTTCGGCGTGGGCGGTCGCGTTCTGCCGATTCGCCTCGACGCCGAGGGCGGCGTGATCCTCGACAAGCCCGAGCTCTCGCCCGAAGGCCTCGAGGTGAAGCTCCCGCTCACGATGCCCCTCCAGGCGCGCGGCGGTGTCCGCTGGGTCGAGGAGCGGTTCGACCTCGAGCTCGATGTCTTCTGGGAGAACTGGTCCGTCATCGAGCGCTACGAGGTGTCGATGTCGGGCAAGATCAACGGGCAGGAGGTCGAGGACCTCGTCATCGAGAAGCAGTGGAACGACACGGTGAGCGTCCGCCTCGGCGGCGACTATCGGGTCGTGCCCGAGGTCCTGGACGTGCGCGCCGGGGGATTCTGGGAGAACGGCGCGGCCCCCGAAGCCTACTCTCACATCGACTTCCCGAGCTTCGACCGCGTCGGCCTCGGCGCCGGCTTGACCTACCACCTGAAAGACAGCGGCGTCGCGATCAGCGCGGCCTACATGCACGTCTTCCAGGAGGAGCGCTCCGTGAGCGAGGCCTACGGCAAGACGTTCCAGCAGCGCCCGCTCACACCCTGCCCGCAGGAGTGCGATGGGCTTTCCGGGGTCGTGGCCAACGCCGGCAAATTCACCACGAGCTTCGACATCGTCTCGCTCGGCCTCGACTTCAGCACGGGGCTGTAAGTCGTCGGCGGGGCCTGCCCGGCGCGCTGTAGCGCCGAGTCAGGGCCTCCGCAGAGAGGGTTCTCCCCCGCGCGGGCCGAAACCGATATCCATCGGGGTCGGTGCGCTGGGGAAACTCGCCGGAACATCACTTCGTCCGACGAGCGAAAGCGGTTGAAATCTTGTTTTGTCGAGGTCGAGTTGTAGCACCGACCGCGGCAGGTCCGCAAACTCGGCAATGTGGGCCGCATCCAGCGTGCGGGCACCGAGTTCACGCAGGAGCGTGTGGGCGGCGGCGTCCTCGGCCGCGAGCCTGAAGTCGGCGACGGGCACGGCGAGCGCCACGAGTCGGTCCATGAACGCCCGAATGAGCAGGAAGCTCCCCACGTGCGCCGCGGCGGCGTCCACCGCGAGGCGGGTGCAGACGGCGTGACCGTGTCGCTCGAAGCCGAGCAGGTAACCGATGACCGGCCGATCCGCGTCGTGGCGCAGGAGCGCGAAGCTCGTGCGGTCGATGCTGCACCGGCACGCCCGGACCTCCGAGAGCCACGCCTGCGTATCGCGCCGCACCCCCGCATGACTCGGCATGCGGCTCGGGAGCGAGGCGACCTCGAGCGGGCTGAGAGGGGTGGTCTCCATGCGCATGACAGACACGAGTCTCGGCGCGCTCGGTGACGTTGGGATGACAAGACCTCGATCTTCTGGCGGCGAGATCCGCGCCGCCGAATCCAGCCGAAACTTCGCGCTCGCGTCACGCACGTGTCACGCGCGCCGAGCAATCTCAGCGTCTTCTATGCGTCTCCGACCCGCCGTCTTCTGTTTCGTTCTGGGCCTCGCCGCCGCGGGCTGTGGTCGCAAGTCGTCGGCGCCCACGGTGCCCCCTGTGCAGGTCGATGGCTCCAGCACGGTCTTCCCCATCACCGAGGCCATGGCCGAGGAGTTCCAGAACGCGAACCCCGGCCACCGCGTGACCATCGGCGTCAGCGGCACCGGCGGCGGCTTCAAGAAGCTGTGTGCGGGCGAGGTCGCCATCGCCGGCGCGTCGCGTCCGATCAAGAAGCCCGAGATCGAGGCCTGCGCTCGGGCCGGCGTCGAGTTCATCGAGCTGCCCATCGCCTACGACGGCCTCGTCATCGCGGTGAATCCCACCAACGACTGGGCCGAGTCGATGACCATCGCGGAGTTGAAGTCGGTCTGGTCGCCCGAGGCCCAGGGCAACATCGAGCGGTGGAGTCAGGTGCGCCCAGGGTGGCCCGACTCGCCGCTCCGGTTGTTCGGCGCCGGCGTCGACTCGGGGACCTACGACTACTTCACCCAGGCCGTGGTCGGGAAAGAGCACACGAGCCGTGGCGACTACACCTCGTCCGAGGACGACAACGTGCTCGTGAAGGGCGTCGCAGGCGACAAACAAGCCCTCGGCTTCTTCGGGTACGCCTACTACAAGAGCAACCCCCAGCGCATGAAGGCCGTCGCCATCGACGACGGCAACCCGGCGAACGGGAACGGGCCGATCATGCCCACGCCGGACAGTGTACGCGACGGCACCTACCAGCCCCTCTCGCGACCGATCTTCATCTACGTCGCGCGCCCCGAGGCGGACCGGCCCGAGGTCATCGCCTTCGTCGAGTTCTACATGACGCACGGCGCGCTCCTGGTCGACGAGGTCGGCTACATCCCTCTGCCCGCCGACGCCTACGCGCGCGTCAGAGCCCGCTTCACGCGCCGCGCCACGGGCTCGGTCTTCGCGAAGGGGGGCTCACAGGTGGGCATGACCATCGAGAAGCTGCTCGAGGCCGAGGACGCGCCGTGAAGGGCGGGGTCGAGTCCCGGGAGCGGTGGATCGAGGTCGCGCTGAAGGCCTGCGGCGGGGTCTCGGTCTTGACCACGCTCGGCATCCTCGCCGTGCTCGTCTTCGAGGTCGGCGCGTTCTTCATGGAGGTCTCTCCGGCGCAGCTGCTGCTCGATACGCAGTGGACGCCGCTCTTTGCCGACAAACACTACGGCATCTGGCCGCTGGTCATGGGCACCGTGATGACCTCGACCATCGCCATCGCCGTGGCGCTGCCCTTCGGCCTCTTGTCGGCGATCTACCTCTCGGAGCTGGCCACACCGCCCGTACGGCGTTGGCTGAAGCCGCTCCTCGAGGTGCTCGCCGGTGTGCCGACCATCGTCTACGGCTTCTTCGCGCTGACGGTCCTCACCCCGCTGTTGCAGATCGTCGTGCCCGACCTCGCCGGCTTCAATGCGCTGAGCCCCGGCATCGTGATGGGGGTGATGATCATCCCGCTCATCGGCTCCTTGAGCGAGGATGCCCTCCACGCCGTTCCGAACTCTTTGCGAGAGGCGTCTCTGGCCCTGGGGGCGACTCGACTCGCGACGATCTGGCGCGTGGTGGTGCCGGCCGCGCGCTCCGGCATCGCCGCCGCGGTGACGCTCGCGGTGTCCCGGGCCATCGGCGAAACCATGATCGTGGCCATCGCCGCGGGCCAGGAGCCGCGTTTCACGGCCGATCCCCGGGTGCCGATCGCCACGATGACCGCCTACATCGTCCAGGTCAGCATGGGCGACGTGCCCGCGGGCACACTCGAGTACCGAACGCTCTTCGTCGTCGGTGCGGGGCTGTTTCTGATGACCCTCGTGATGAACCTCATCAGCCAGCGGTTCGCCCGCCGATTCCGGGACACCCTCTGATGCGACGCCGCCGCTCCACCTCCGAGCGCCTCTTCGAGGGCGTGTGCCTCGCCGCCGTGGCGTTCCCGCTCCTCATGCTCGGCACGCTCGTACTGCAAGTCGCGTTCGAGGGGGCGCCGCGGATGGACACCCGGTTCCTGACCGCGGGCCCGTCACGCATCCCCGGCAACGCGGGCATCTACCCCGCCGTCGTCGGCAGCCTGTCGCTCATCGCGTTGACCGCGGCGCTCGCGATCCCCATCGGGGTCGGCGCGGCGATCTATCTCGAAGAGTACGGGCGCAACTCTCGCTTCGCCCGCATCGTCGAGGTGAACATCGCCAACCTCGCCGGCGTGCCGAGCATCATCTACGGCCTGCTGGGCCTCGAGGTCTTCGTGCGCACCCTCGGCCTCGGGCGCAGCCTGCTCGCGGGCGCGTGTACGATGGCGCTGCTCGTGCTCCCGGTCATCATCATGGCCTCTCGCGAGGCGCTGCGCACCGTGCCGGGCAGCCTGCGTGAGGCGAGCTTCGCCCTGGGCGCGACCCGTTGGCAGACCATCTGGCAGGTGGTGCTCCCCATGGCGACGCCCGGCGTGCTCACGGGCATCATTCTCGCGGTCTCCCGGGCCATCGGCGAGACCGCGCCGCTGATCGTCGTCGGCGCCCTCGCGTTCATCTCGGACCCGCCGTCGGGGCTGATGAGCCCGTTCACCGTGTTGCCGATCCAGATTTTCAACTGGGTCTCCCGTCCGCAGGAGGCCTTCGCGATCAACGCCGCCGCGGGCATCCTCGTGCTCATGGTCACGCTGCTTGTACTCAACGCCACGGCGATCATCCTGCGTGACCGCATGCAGCGCCGTTTTCACTGAGACTGCCGTCCCGCCGTCAGGAGCTGCCGTGCCCACTGAACCGTCTGGCCCCCCGCGCGCCGCCTTCCGGGTCGAAGGGCTCGACGCGTTTTTCGGTGAGAAGCAGGTCCTGCGCAGCGTGAGCCTCGGGGTCACGGCCCACCGGGTGACCGCCGTGATCGGGCCGAGCGGCTGCGGCAAGTCCACGTTCATCCGATGCCTCAACCGCATGCACGAGCTGATCGTCGGGGCCCGCAGCGCCGGCCGGGTCTTTCTCGACGACGCGGACATCTACGCGGACGACATCGACCCGGTTCTGCTGCGCCGACGCGTCGGCATGGTGTTCCAGAAGCCGAACCCTTTCCCCACGATGTCGATTCGAGAGAACGTGGTCTCGGGCCTTCGTCTGACGGGCAAGCTGGAGCGCGAGAAGGCAGCCGACATCACCGAACGAGCGCTGCGCCAGGCGGCCTTGTGGGACGAGGTGAAGGACCGTCTCGACGAGCCGGGCATCGGCCTGTCCGGCGGGCAGCAACAGCGCCTGTGCATCGCACGGACGCTGGCCGTGGAGCCCGAGGTCGTGCTGATGGACGAGCCCTGCTCGGCCCTCGATCCGATCGCCACGGCGCGCATCGAGGATTTGCTCTACACGCTCAAATCGGCGTACACGATCGTGATTGTGACGCACTCGATGCAACAGGCGGCGCGGGTCTCGGACCAGACGGCGTTCTTCTTGAACGGCGAGCTCGTGGAGAGCGCCGAAACGAACAAACTCTTCACGACGCCTTCGGACCGCCGCACCGAGGACTACATCACCGGAAAGTTCGGCTGAGTGCTCCCGCTCGGCAAACGTCACACCGACCGGGAGTATGAGTCGGAGCTCGGTCAGGTGCGCGAGCGTCTGCTCCTCATGGCCGGGCGTGTCGAGGAGATGATCGCCGACGCCATTCGCGCCGTGGGCGAGCGTGATCCCGAGCTCGCGCGCCGCACCATCGCGTCGGACGCCAAGGTCAATCGCACCGAGGTTGAGACCGACGAGCTGTGCCTGCGGGTGCTCGCGCGCCGGCACCCGCTCGCGTCCGACCTGCGCTTCATCACCTTGTCGCTCAAGATGGTCACGGACCTCGAGCGCATCGGCGACCTCGCCGTGAACATCTGCGAGCGGGCGATCGACCTGGCCGGTGAGCATCGGCTCGAGGGCTTCGACGCCCTCAACCACATGGCGGGCCTGGTCCAGACCATGGTGCACGACGCCATCGACGCCTTCGTCAACAGCGACGCCGAGCTCGCGCAGGCCGTGATCGACCGCGACGACGAGGTCGACGAGGCGTACCATGTCTACTACCGCGCGGTGCTGGCGGGCATGACCCGCGACCCGGCGACCATCGAGCGCGGCATCCACGTTCAGTCCGTCGCGAAGTGGCTCGAGCGCATCGGCGACCACGCGACGAACCTGGCCGAGCTCGTGATCTTCATGGTCAAGGGCACGGACGTCCGCCACCTCGGCAAGCTGGACACCTGAACGATGTGGACGGCCGGGGGGCTCGCGCTCGTGGCCGCGCTCCACGCACCGACCGCGGCGCCGGAGCCGTGGTACGAGCAGCTCGCCACACCCGTAGGGCCCGTGTGTGTCGCCCGGGACGACGGCGCCGGCGCCGAGTGGCATGAAGCGCGCGCCGCCTGGGATGCGGCGCTGCGTGATCTGTTCCCGCGGGACCCGCTCCCGGCCGACAAGGGGTCGGCGTTGGCGCTCGCGGGTCTCGACCGGGTCTTGATGCTGACCTTCTGCGACGCCGCGCACGCCGCGGACCCCGCGCCCGTGGAGCGCGGTGTGAGCGACTTTCTGGCGCACTTCCCGCGGGACCCGCGCGCGCCCGAAGCGATCTTCGTCCGCGGTGTGGCTCGCCTGCGGGCCGGGCAGATCGACGCGGGTCTCGCCGACCTGGCGCAGGTGAGCCGCGACGCGCCCACGGCCCCCGTGGCGCCCAGAGCGCGTATCGCGCTGGGCGACCACCACCGTGGCCGCGACGAGCTCTTCGCCGCCCGCACCCACTACGAGGCCGTGCTTGCGACCGCCGGTCTCGACGCGGGCCCGCGCGCCTACGCCGCGCTTCGCCTTTTCGAGATCGCACGAGAGACCGGCGCGCCCGACGCGGACGCCTTCCGGACCTCGGCGACCCAGCTCGTCGCGGGCCGTGAGGACCCGCTCGGGCGCTTCGTGCGTGCCCGCTTGGAGGCCCCGCAGACCCCGCCGAAACCCGTCAGCGCTTCTCCTGGTCCGCCATGAACGCGGGCGTCAGGTTCGACGGCGCGCCCCACCGGTGCTTCCGCCAGTGCTTCTGATTCACCAGGAAGAGCGAGAAGACGTCCGTGAGGAAACGACGCTCGACCGGCCGTGACGCCGCGAGGTTCTGTTTCTCGTAGGGGTCCTTCTCCACCTCGTAGAGCTCCGGCACGCCGCTGCCGCCGACGCGGACCTTCCAGTCCGCGAGGCGCATCGCGTGCGCGAACTCGTAGTGGCTTGCGATGCTCGGGCGTGGGTAGCCGCGACCCACGCCCTGCGCGATGGGCACCAGGCTCTCGCCCTGGAGCTCGTCGGGGATCGGCTGGCCGAGCGCGTCGAGCAGCGTGGGCAGGATGTCGACGGTGTCGGCCCCCTCGATGACGGTGCCCGCGGGGAAGAGCGGCGGGTAGTGCACCAGCAGGGGGACACGCACGAGGGACTCGCGCAGCGACGACCCGTGCCCGACGCGCCCGTCTTCCCACTGCTCGTCCCCGTGGTCGGCGGTGACGACGACCATCGTGTCGTTGACCACCCCCCAGGCCTCGAGCTTCGTGAAAAGGTCGCCGAGGAGCTTGTCCTGGTAGCTCACGTTCGAGTCGTAGATCGCGCGGATGTGCTCTTTGTCGGCCTCAGTCGGCTTGATTTTGCCGGCGGCCATCTTCTCCACGTCGAGGCCGCTCGCCTGCTTCTCGTAGGGCCCCTTGTAGGTCGGGCTGTACTTCTTGATCCACGGCTCCTTGGCGCGCCACGACACGTGGGTGTCGATGGTGCCGAGGTACAGAAAGAAGGGGTTCGCGGTCTTGCCGTCGAGGGACTTGAAGCCGAAGTCGAGGATGTTCTCGCCCTTCACGCCGCCGCCCTCGTGGATGTGATTGCGGTACTTGTCCCAGCCCTCGCCGAAGCCCCACTTCGCGATGATGTAGCCGTTCGACGACACCCCGCTGGTGAAGAAGCCGTTCTTCTTCATGGCCTCGCCGAGCGTGAACCACCGCGCGGCGTCGAGCTTGCGGCCGTCGACGATCATCTGGTGATTGATGGGGTACTGCGAGGACCAGATCGACGCGTGGCTCGCGCGGGACTCGTTGCCCTGCACGTAGGTGTTGCGGAAGACGGCGCTGTCCTTCTGACGGGCCTCGAAGACCGGCACGTCGGGGCGCGCCGCCGGCCAGAACGGCTTCACCCGGTCGGCGCGGAGCGAGTCCATGATCCAAAACACGATGTTTTTCGGGCGCTTGCGCTCGGCGACCGGCGTGACGACCGGCGCGGCGCCCGGCACCGCGAGCCCCGATCGGGCGAGCTGCGCCTCGGCGCACCCCTCGACCGCGAGCGAGAGCCGCACGATCTGCCCCGAGAGCGCCGAGAGATCGACCGCGCTGCCGTCGCCCTGCAGGCGACCGCTCACCGCGGCGCCCTCGCCC
Organism: Bradymonadia bacterium; assembly: GCA_049318805.1. GTDB lineage: Bacteria > Myxococcota_A > Bradymonadia > UBA7976 > UBA1532 > CANLBD01. Next base: position 4,445 of record JBMOFP010000021.1, on the reverse strand, counting down.
GGCGCGGCGTCGACGGTGATGGCGCAGCCCGTGCCGCCGACGTCCCCCACGAGGCGGCCCTGGGCCGGCACCTGCACGTACCACGCGAGGCCCTCATCGGCGCGCAGGGTGAACCGACCCTCGGTGAACGGTCGAGGCAGCGCGTTTTCGTCGAGCGCGGGACCGCCGAGCTGGATCGCCTCGACGGCCACGGTGCCCTCACCCTTGCCAATGGCCAACATGAAGCGATTCTCGCCGGCCTTGAGAGACCCCGCCGGGAGCGCGAAGCTCGCGGTCTGCCACCCGGCGACGAGGTCCTGGTTCGCCACGCTCTTTTCGCCGAGGTGGAGCGAGACCTTGCGCCCGCCGGGGCTGTGCAGGCGGATCTGAAGCTGCGGGGCGGACGTCTGGGCCGCGGTCGCGGGCAAGTCGAAGTGCACGTTGCCCGACGCGACGGCCACGGCCCGCCCATCGCGCTGCTCGTCCAGGTCGAAGAAGACGCGCGGCTTCGCGAAGCGCAGGTACTTGGCGAAGCCCGGGGCGCCCGCCACGGCGAGGGGCGCGCCGCCGCGGGTGTGGTGGGCGAGGGGGCGGTTGTCGCCGAAGTCGAAGACGACGTGCTCGGGCCCGCGGTCCGGTGCGCGTGTGGCCGGCGCCGCGACGCTGCCGGCGCTCGAGGCCGCGCCCGGCGCACGAGACGCCGGTGTCTCCGCGGTGGCCGTCGCGGGGTCACCGCACGCGGCACCGACGGTCAGGGTCAGGACCCCTGCGAGGAGCCTGCACTTGAAACTCGAACGTAGGGCGGTCCGCGGCATCATGGGTTCACCTCTCGTCGCTGCGAATCGGCGTAGCGTGCCCACCGCGTCGGCTGTGTCAAGCGCGGTGCGCCCTTGCGCGCGCCCGACGCGTGTGCACGATCGTGCCCATGCGCTTCACTGGCATCGCGGGCCTGGTCTGCGGCCTCTCGCTCTTGGGTGTCGCGGCGTGCGACCCACCGCGCGAGTCCGTGCCCGAAGCGCCCGTCGCGCCGGTGCCGAGTGCGGCGCCCCCGTCCTCGCCCACGGCCGAGTCCGTCACGCTCGCGTGCTCCGGGCGCGCTGCACCGGACTCCGAGGACGCGCTCGAGGCCGGACGTCGCCTCGAGAAGCTGCGTGAGGTCGGTACGGACGAAGCGCGTCGGACGCTGCGCTACTGCCTCGCCGAGGCCCGCTCGGTGGAGCTCAAGGCCTACGCGGCACGTGCGCTGGCGGCGCTGGGCGACCCGGAGAGCGCCCCGCGCATCCGCGCGCTGATGCACGACCGTTCACCCGAGGTCCGTGCCTGGCATCCCGTCCTGATCGACGCGCTGCGGCTCCTCAAGGACCCGAGCGTCGTGCGCGACCTCGACGCCGCGCTCCGCTTCGAGGGGCCCGTCGGTCAGGTCTCCGGCGGCATACGTAGCCTCGACGTCGGCACCATGCTCCTCATCGACCTGGGCACACCGGCGGCGTGGGCGGTGATCGACCGGCTCCTCGCCCACCCCCAGGGCGCCGTGCGCACCCCGGTCGTTCAGGCGCTCGGCGTGCGCATTCGCGCGCCGGGTGCGACCGAGCGCCTCCTCGCGCGACTCGACGACCCGGACATCGAGGTCCGCAACCGCGCGTGCTCGGTCTTGCTCTTCGAGATGGGCACCTTCAACGCGCTCAAACCTGGCCTCTTCCGGCAAACACCTTGCTACGACAACGGCGACGCCGCACGTTGGAAGCGGGTCGTCGAGCGCGTGCGATACGGCTACTCGGACCGCTTCGTGCCGTCCGAAGTGCCCCGCTTCGTCGGCGGACGCCGCGGACCCGAAGACGGCCCGCCGGAGTGAGCTGAACCCTACGGCGGAGCGGCGTCCAGCGCCTCGACCAGGGCCGAGAGCGCGTCGGCGGCGCCCAACGCCAAGCGGTGGGACACGACCTCGCTGACCTCCGTGAGGCCCGGGTTGATCTCGACGGCCGGGCGACCGCGGCGCCGCGCGTCGAGCACGGGGGCCGCGATGTACGGGAAAACGCTCGTGGTCCCCACGGAGAAGACGAGGTCGAACCCTCGGCGCAGCTCCCGCTGGAGTGTCTCCATGGCGGCCTCCGGGAGCGCCTCCCCGAAGAGCACGACCCGCGGTCGGACGAGACGGTCGCACCGCGGGCAGGTCGGCACCGGCGGCAGCGCGGCATAGTCCAGAACCTCGGCGGACCACGTGCACGCCGTGCAGTCGAGGGTGTGCACGTTCCCGTGGATTTCGATGACCTGCCGCGAGCCCGCCGCCTGGTGCAGGCCGTCCACGTTCTGGGTCAGCACCCACACCCGTTCCAGGCGCGCCTCGAGCGCCGCAATCGCGCGATGCCCCGCGTTCGGCGACGCGCCCCGGCACGCCGCCTCGATCTGGCGAACATACTTCCAGCAGACCTCGGGGCGCGCCCGCAGCATCGCGCCCGAGAGCGCTTCCTCGATGGGCACGCCCTCGTCCGTGTCCGCCCGCTCGTAGAGCCCGCCGATCCCGCGATAGGTCGGGAGACCGCTGTCGGCGCCCAGGCCGGCGCCCGTCACGAAGAGGGCGCTTCGGGCGGCCCGCAGCAACGGCACCACCGAGTCGATGGGGTCGGCGCGCGGAGGGCCTCGGCCGGGCCTCACAGGCTGTGGTACCCGCGCCGGAAGTAGAGCAGGGGTTGACCGTCGGCGCGGCCCTGCGCGAACGCGACGCGGCCCACGTAGAGCCCATGGTCGCCCTGGGCGAGCCGGGCCTCCAGCGTGCAGGAAAGGTGCGCGAGCGCCCCGCGGACCAGCGGCAGGCCCTGCGGGCAACGGTCGACCTCGATGGGCCCGAAGCCCGCCGCGGGATCGCGCCCGGGCGTCGCGAAATACGAGCCCGCCGCCTGCTGCCCGGCCTCGAGGACGCTCACCGTGAAGCGCGCCGAGGTGTCGAGCATCGCCGCGATGCGCGCTCGGACACCGAGTGAGACCAAAACGAGCGGCGGATCGAGCGAGACCGAGGTGAAACTCGACACCGTGGTGCCGTAGTCCAGGTCGTCGTGACGGGCACCCACGACGGCCACCCCGGTCGCCCATGCGCCGAGCGCCTCCTTGAAAGCGGTTTGCGAGGGCTCCATGTTCAGACGATGCGCGAGGCGTCGCTCGGATGCGACAGGATTCTCCCCGAGACGAGCGCACGCGACGACAGTTGACGCCCTGCGGCCTTTGCCTCCATAAAGCGCGTCGCGTCCATTCCCGTTCGTGTGAGAGAGGAGCCTGTCGTGGCCAACCCGGCGCTGGGTCGCAAGTTCACCTGCCACAGTTGCGGCGCGAAGTTCTACGACTTGAACAAGCCGGAACCGGCCTGTCCGAAGTGTGGCACGGCCGCGCAGATCATCACTCTCGAGCCTACGGGCAAGGGCAGCCGCGGCGGCGCGAAGCGGGGCCGCGCGGTCCCGGTCTACGAGCCGAAGGTCGAGGAAGAGGCCGAGCCGGCGTTCGAAGAGGACGAGGCCGGCCCCGCGTTCGAGGACGAGGACACCGCGTTCGAAGACGAAGACGCCGCGTTCGAGGACGACGACGCCGCCGAGGGCGAGCCCGAAGAGCCGGCGGCCGAAGAAGAAGAGACCTGAGTTGGCCGTCGATGGCCCGTAACCTCTGGGATACGCTCCTCGACGCCTCGATCTTCGCTTCGTTCGACCGCACGGGCTTCGAGCGCCACGCGCGGACTTTCGACGCGCACGACCTGGAGCTTCGGCTCACGGGCATGCGGGCCCTGGTCACCGGGGCCAACTCCGGCATCGGCTTCGCGACCGCGGTAGCGCTCGCGGAGCGGGACGCCGAGGTCGTGCTCTGCTGCCGCGACGCCGACCGTGGGCGCGCGGCGATGAACGCGGTGCGCGACCGATACCCGGCGGCGCGCGTCGAATTGGCCGTGCTCGACGTTTCCCAGCTCGCCGACGTGCGCCGCTTCGCCGCCGCCCAGGGCGACCGCCCGGTGCACCTGCTCGTGCACAACGCCGGCACCATGCCCGACGACCGGACGGTCACGCCCGAAGGGCTCGAGGTCACGCTGGCGACGCACGTCCTCGGACCGCACCTGCTGACCCGTTTGCTCACCCCCGCGCTCACCGCCGACGGCGAGGCGCGTGTCGTTTGGGTGGCCTCGGGGGGCATGTACAGCGAGCGGTTGTCTCTCGACGACCCTGAGTGTGCGGAGCGCAAGTACGCGCCCATGCAGGTCTACGCGCAGACCAAACGTATGCAGGTCGTGCTCTCGGCGCTCTGGGCCGAGAAGCTGCGCGGGACCGGGGTCGTGGTGCACGCGATGCACCCCGGCTGGGCCGATACCCCGGCGGTGCGACGGTACATGCCGCGTTTCCATGCGCGCATGGAGGGGCGTCTGCGCACCCCGGAGCAGGGCGCGGACACAATCATCTGGCTGTGTGTGGCCGATGCGCCGGGCCACGAGACGG
>JBMOFP010000020.1:0-46741 GCA_049318805.1 Bradymonadia bacterium | reverse complement strand
CGACGCTACCGCGCCTTCATTGCCGTGAGGAACGCCGGCCACTCGTTGCCGCCGTGGACCTCGAGGCGCGCCCCGGTGATGTACCGCGCGGCGTCGGAGCTCAGGAAAAGGCAGGCCGAGGCCAGGTCGGCGGGTGTGCCGAATCGACCGAGCGGGACGGTCGCCGCGACGGCGGCGCGCGAGGCGTCGTCCCCGTAGGTCGTCTCGGCGAGCTCCGTCGCCACGAGCCCCGCGACGAGGGCGTTGACCCGCACCCGCGGCGCCCACTCCACGGCAAGAGTCTGCGTCAGGTTGAGGAGCCCCGCCTTGGCCGCGCCGTAGGCTGCGGTGCCCGGCGACGGCCGCGTCCCGCTCACGCTGGCGATGTTCACCACGACGCCGCCGTCCGGGGCGTCCGCGAGGGCGGGAAAACAACGCTGCGCGACGACGAACGGCGCCGTGAGGTTGAGCGCGATGACCGAGGCGATGAAGCGCGGCGAGACCGTCGCCGCGTCTGCAGCGGGGGAGCCCCCCGCGTTGTTCACCAACACGTCGAGTCGGCCTTCGGCGGTCGTGACGGTGTCGACGGCGCGCGCGACCTGGTCGGCGTCCCGCACGTCGGCCGCCACGAACTGCGCGGCATGCCCGCTGGGGCCGCGAACCGGCACAGGCGGCGCGTTGCGGCCGAGGATCCAGACCCGCGCGCCGGCCTCGAGGTAGGCCTCCGTGAGGCCGCGTCCGATGCCCCGCGCGCCGCCGGTGACGAGCACGACCTTGCCCGCGAAATCGAAGGTCGGATTCATGGGGCCCCCCTTGCGTCGAAGTAGAACGCGTTCTACAACGAATGCCGGATCCATCAGAAGTACGAGCTCATGAGCGTCACGCACACCGTGTCCGCCGGCATCGCCGAGGTGCTCGTTCGTCGCCCGCCCGTGAACGCCCTCGACATCGCGTCGTGGTTCGCGCTGGCCGACACTTTGCGCACTCTGGGGGAGAACCCCGAGGTGCGCGTCGTCGTGTTGGCCGCCGAGGGGCGCGGTTTCAACGCGGGCGTCGACATCAAAGAGCTCGCGAACGCGGGCCACAAGGCTCTGGTCGAGGTGAACCGTGCGTGTTTCGCGGCCTTTGCCGCGGTCTACGAGTGCGCGGTGCCGGTCATCGCGGCGGTGAATGGCTACTGCCTCGGGGGCGGCATCGGCTTGGTGGGCAACGCCGACGCCATCGTGGCCGACGACCGGGCGACCTTCGGACTGCCCGAGGTCGATCGCGGCGCGCTGGGGGCGGCGACGCACCTGGCGCGCATGGTGCCGCCGCACAAGCTCCGCGAGCTGGTCTACACGGCGAGCACGGTCACCGCGCAGCAGCTCCACGCCTGGGGTTCGGTCTCGGCCGTGGTGCCGCCCGACGAGCTCCGTGCCGCGGCCCACGCGCTGGCCGCGCGGATGGCCTCGAAGAACGCGACGATTCTGCGCGCGGCGAAGCGCTGCCTGAATGGCATCGACCCGGTGGACGTGCACAAGAGCTACCGCTTCGAGCAGGGCTTCACCTACGAACTCACGCTCGCCGGGGTCGCCGACGAGGCGCGCGAGGCCTTCGCGGAGAAGCGGGATCCTCGACATGGCTGACAAGCGGCGCACCGCCGACGAGGTCGTGGCGCAGCTGCGCGACGGCATGACGCTCGGCATCGGCGGGTGGGGGTCGCGCCGCAAGCCCATGGCGCTCGTGCACGCGATCGCGCGGTCGTCGCTGAAGGATCTGACGATCGTCTCCTACGGCGGCCCCGACGTCGGGCTCCTGTGCGCGACGGGGCAGGTGAAACACGTCGTCTACGGCTTCGTTTCGCTGGACTCGATCCCGCTGGAACCGCACTTCCGCGCGGCACGCCAGACGGGCGCCATCACGGCCGCCGAGTACGACGAGGGCATGTTGCAGTGGGGGCTCTACGCCGCCGCGCTCCGCCTGCCGTTCCTGCCGACGCGGGCAGGGCTCGGGTCCGATGTGATGCGGGTGAACCCGGGGCTGCGCACGGTGCAGTCGCCCTACGACGACGCCGAGACGCTCGTCGCCATGCCCGCGTTGCATCTGGATGCCGCGTTCGTCCACCTGCACCGCGCCGACGCGCAGGGCAACGCGCAGTGCCTCGGTCCGGACCCGTACTTCGACGACCTGTTCTTGAAGGCCGCGACCTACCGCGTGGTCTCTTGCGAGCGTGTCGTGGACACACCCGAGCTGCTCGCTGGTGGGCCCCTGCAGTCGCTCACGGCGCCGCGGTTCCTGGTGGACGCGGTGGTGGAGGCGCCGGGTGGCGCGGGCTTCACCGAGTGCCTGCCCGACTACGGGCGCGACGAAGCCGCGCAGAAGGCCTACGCGGCCTCGGCGGCGTCTCCGGAGGCGTGGGCGGCCTACCGCGCCCAGGTGCTCGACGCGGCGGTGGCACGATGAGCACAGGCGACTTCACCCGGGCCGAGATCTGCATCGTGGCCTGCGCCGAGGCGTGGCGCGGGGACGGCGAGATTCTCGCGAGCCCCATTGGCCTCGTGCCCTCGCTCGGGGCCCGGCTCGCCCGGGCGACCTTCGCGCCGGACCTGCTGATGACCGACGGTGTGGCGTCCCTCGTCCGTGGCCACGGGCCCGACGCGGTGGTCGAGGGCTGGCTCCCCTATCGCCAGATCTTCGACCTCGTCTGGAGCGGTCGCCGTCACGTGATGATGGGCGCGACGCAGATCGACCGCTTCGGCAACCAGAACATCGGGTGTCTCGGGGACTGGGCCCGGCCGAAGACGCAGCTCATCGGGGTGCGCGGAGCCCCGGGCAATACGATCAACCACCCCACGAGCTACTTTGTGGGCCAGCACTCCACGCGGGTTTTTGTGCCGCGCGTCGACTTCGTGTGCGGCGTGGGCTACGACCGCGCGGCCGCGCTGGGCGAGGGTGCGCGCTTCCACGAGATCCGGCGCATCGTCACGAACCTGGCCGTACTGGACTTCGACACACCCGACCACTCGATGCGGCTGGCGTCCGTCCATCCCGGCGTGACCGTGGCCCAGGTCGTCGAGGCCACGGGCTTCCCGCTGGTCGTCGCGACCGACGTGCCCGAGACCCGCGCGCCGACCGCCGGCGAGCTTCGGCTTCTGCGCGAGGCGCTCGATCCGCAGGGCCTCGCGGCCCGGGAGCTGGGCGCATGAATTCCGTATTGCATACGCGCATTTGCGACCTCTTCGGGGTGAAGTACCCGGTGGTGCAGACCGGCATGGGCTGGGTCTCGGGGCCTCGCCTGACGGCCGCGACGAGCGCAGCGGGCGGCTTCGGCATTCTGGCCTCGGCGACCCTGACCTACGCCGAGCTGGAGGCGGGCATCGCCGAGATCCGGGCGCTCACCGACAAGCCCTTCGGCGTGAACCTGCGCACCGACCAGGACGACGTGGAGCGCCGCATCGACCTGCTGATTCGGGAGCGCATCAAGGTCGCGAGCTTCGCCCAGGCCCCGACGGCGAAGGCGGTCGAGCGCCTCAAGTCCGGCGGGGTCTTGACCATGCCGACCATCGGCGCGCGCCGCCACGCCGAGAAGGTCGCGAAGATGGGCGTGGACGCGGTCATCGCCCAGGGCGCGGAGGGCGGCGGACACACGGGCGAGGTGCCGACGGCGCTGCTCGTGGGCGAGGTGTGCCGCGCGGTCGACCTGCCGGTGCTCGCCGCGGGGGGCTTCCACGACGGCCGCGGGCTCGTTGCCGCGCTCGCTTACGGCGCCAGCGGCATCGCCATGGGCACACGCTTTCTGCTCACGCAGGAGAGCAGCGTGCCCGAGGCCGTGAAGGCGACCTACCTCAAGACGCAGGTCACGGGCACCGTGGTCTCGCGCAAGATCGACGGCTATCCGCAACGGGTGATCCGAACGGACCTCGTCGACCGCTTGGAGTCCGCGGGGCCCGTGCGCGGGCTGTGGCGCGCGCTCCAGAACGGGATTCGCTTTCAGGCGATCACCCAGGCGCCGATCCTGGGCCTGCTTCGCGAGGCGGCCGCCATGCGCAAACGTCTGGGGCTGGCCTGGGCGCAGGTGATCATGGCGGCGAACGCGCCCATCCTCACCCGCGCGAGTATGGTGGACGGCAACCTCGAGGTCGGCATCCTGCCCACGGGCCAGGTCGTCGGCGTGATCGAAGAGCTCCCCACGGTCGAGGTGCTGCTCCAGCGCATCATCGCCGAGGCCGAGGTCACGCTCGGTCGGCTGCAAGGGGGGCGCCCGTGAGCGAGACCGCACCCGAGCCTGAGACCGAGGCGCCCGTCCTCTACGAGACCCGCGGGCGGGTGGCGCGCGTCACCATGAATCGGCCGCGCTACCGGAACGCCCAGAACGCGAAGATGACCCTCGCGCTGGACGCGGCCTTCTCCCGTGCCATGGCGGACGACGACATCGGCGCGGTGATCCTCGCCGGGGCCGGGCCCCACTTCTCGGCCGGCCACGATATCGGCACGCCCGAGCGCGACATCCACAAACCCACGCCCCGCACCGCGACGAGCTTCTGGGACCACAGCGACAAGGCCGGGGCCGAGAACTACTACGTGCGCGAGCAGGAGCTGTACCTCGGCATGTGCCGGCGATGGCGGGCGCTGCCGAAGCCGACCATCGCCTGTGTGCAGGGCGCGTGTATTGCCGGCGGCCTGATGCTCGCGTGGGTCTGCGACCTCGTGATGGCGTCGGACGACGCGACCTTCGCGGACCCGGTGATTCGCATGGGCATCCCCGGCGTGGAGTACTTCGCGCACCCCTTCGTGATGAACCCGCGCATGGCGAAGGAGTTCCTTTTCCTGGGCGAGCGCATCACCGCGGCGCGCGCGTATGAGCTGGGCATGGTGAACCGGGTCGTCGCGCGTGACGCGCTCGAGGCCGAGACCTGGGCCGTCGCCGAGCGCATCGCCGCGATGCCGCGCTTCGCCCTCGCCCTCGCCAAGCAGGCGGTGAATCAAGCGGAGGACCGCCAGGGGCTGCGCGACTCCATGGACGCGGCCTTCGCGCTGCATCACCTCGCCCACGCCCACAACAGCTTGACGTCTCCCGACCATCTCGCGGGGCAGGACGCGCGCTCCATGGCCAACGCGGCGCGGAAGCCCGAGGGCACCGAGTGACATGGACCTGCGACTGACCGAGCGCGAGGCGGCGTTCCAGGCGGAGTGTCGCGCGTGGTTGCGGGGCAACGTGCCGCGGGGCCCGGCGCTCTCGGGGGACACCCAGGCGGGCTTCGACGCTCACCGGGTCTGGGAGCGGGCCCTCTTCGACGCGGGCTTCGCGGTCGTGAATTGGCCCGAAGCCTACGGCGGTCGGGGCGCGACGCCGATCGAGTGGCTGCTCTTCGAGGAGGCCTACTACGCGGCCGGCGCGCCGCCCCGCATCACGCAGAACGGCATTTTCCTGCTGGGCCCTTCGCTCTTTGAATTCGGCACGCCCGACCAGCAGACGCGGTACCTGCGGCGCATGGCCGCCGCCGAGGACCTGTGGTGCCAGGGGTGGTCCGAGCCGGGCTCGGGGAGCGATCTGAGCAGCGTGCGTAGCCGCGCCACACGGGTGGAAACCCCCGAGCGCACGGGGTGGCTCCTCAGCGGACAGAAGACCTGGTGCACGCGCGGAGCCTACTGCAACAAGCTCTTCGGACTGTTTCGTACGAACCCCGACGTGCCGAAACACAAGGGCTTGACGTACTTTCTGGTGGCGCTCGATGCGCCGGGCGTGACCGTGCGCCCGGTGGAGAGATTGGACGGCGACCCCGGGTTCGCCGAGGTCTTCTTCGACGACGTCTTTGTGCCCGACACCGACGTACTCGGTGGGGTCGACCGGGGCTGGAACGTCGCCATGGCGACCACGAGCTCGGAGCGGGGGTTGAACCTGCGCAGCCCCGGTCGGTTCCTCGCCACCGTCGACCGCCTCATCGCGCTCTGGAAGGCCGCCGGACGCCCCGAGCGGCACCGCGAGGCCCTGGCGCGGGCCTACATCGACGCCGAGAGCTACCGGCTGTTCACGCTCCAGATGGCGACGCGACTCGCGGACGGTGAGTCGATCGGCGCCGAGGCGAGCCTGAGCAAGGTGTTCTGGTCGGAGCTGGACGTGCGCCTGCACGAGACGGCGATGGGCCTGCTCGCGGCCGGCGCGGAGTTCCCGGACGACCCGTGGGTGCGGGGCTTCATGTTCTCGCTGGCGGGCCCGATCTACGCGGGCACGAACGAGATTCAGCGGAACATCGTGGCCGAGCGCTTGCTCGGGCTGCCGCGGAGGGCGGGTTGAGGTTCGCACTCACCGACGAGCACACGGCGCTGGCCCGTGGTGTTCGCGACGCGCTGGTGCGGGTGTGTCCGCCGGAACGTGTGCGTGCAGCGTCCGAGGGGCCGCTCGACCGTGGGCTCTGGGGGGCACTGGCGGAGCTGGGTCTGTTCTCGCTGCGGGTCCCGGTCTCCCACGAGGGCCTCGGCCTGGGCGCGCTCGACGCCGCGCTCGCGCTCGAAGAGCTGGGCCGCGCGGCCGTACCCGGCCCCGTCGCCGAGACGCTCGCCGTGGCCGCGCCGCTGCTCGCGAACACCCCCTGGGCGGCGCGCATCGCGTCCGGTGAGGTCATCGTCGCGGTGGCTGACCCGTTCGCCCCGCACGTGCCCTGGGCGGCAGACGCCGACGCGGTCCTCGTGCCCACCACCGAGGGCTACGTTTGCCTGCCCCGGGCCGACTACACCACCGCGGGGCGCGACTCCGTCGACCCGACACGGCGCCTCGCCCAGGTGTCCGCGCGACCCGGCGTCGAATCGCGCCCGACCTACGGCGGCGGGCAGGTCCTCGACCTGGGCGCGCTCGCCGCCGCCGCGCAGCTCGTGGGCCTCGGGCGCGCGATGCTCGACCGCACCGTGGCCTACGCCCAGGTGCGCGAGCAGTTCGGGCAGCCCATCGGTGCGTTCCAGGCCGTGAAACACACCCTCGCCGACGCGCTGCTCGCGCTCGAGTTCGCGCGCCCCCAGGTGCTCGCGGCGGCGTGGGCGCTGGACGCCGGCGAGGCCGATGCGTCGATGCGCGTTTCGATGGCGAAGGCCACGGCGAGTGACGCCGCGTGGCAGGCTGCGCGTGCGGCCCTGCAGGTCCACGGCGCCATCGCCTACACCACCGAATACGACCTGCACCTTTGGATGAAACGGACCTGGGCGCTTGCCGCGGCGTGGGGCGATGCCGCCTTCCACCGCGCGCGGGTCGCCGATTTCACGCTCTGAGACGGGAGAACGTCATGGCCGAAGCCTACATCGTCGATGCGCTCCGCACCCCCGTAGGCCGCAAGGGCGGGGGCCTCTCCACCGCCCATCCCGCGGACCTTGGGGCCCACGTGATCAAAGCCCTGGTCGAGCGCACCGGGGTCGATCCCCTCGCGGTCGACGACGTGGTCTTCGGGTGCCTCGACACCGTGGGCCCGAACGCCGGCGACATCGCCCGCACCTGCTGGTTGGCCGCCGGCCTGCCTGAGGCCGTGCCGGGCACGACCGTCGACCGCCAGTGCGGCTCGTCCCAGCAGGCGGTGCACTTCGCCGCGCAGGGGGTGATGAGCGGCACCCAGGACATCGTGGTCGCGGGCGGTGTGCAGAACATGAGCATGGTGCCCATCGGCACCTCGTGGGCGCTGGCCAAGCAGTTCGACCAGCGCGACCCCTTCAACGGCTCGAACGGCTGGCGCGCGCGCTACGGCGATGCGCCGGTGAATCAGTTCATGGGGGCGGAGCGCATCGCGGCGCAGTGGGACCTGAGCCGCGAGGCCATGGAGCGCTTCGCGCTGGAGAGCCACCGCCGGGCGATCGCCGCGATCGACGCCGGTCTCTTCGACCGCGAGGTCGTGCCCTACGGCGAGGTGCGACACGACGAGGGCGCTCGGCGTGACTCGAGCCTCGAGAAGCTCGCGTCGCTGAAGACGATCATGCCCGAAGGCCGACTCACGGCCGCGCTCTCGAGCCAGATCTCGGACGGCGCCGCGGCGCTGCTCGTGGTCTCGGAGCGCGCGCTCAAGCAGTACGGCTGGAAGCCGCTCGCGCGGATCCACCACATGAGCGTGCGGGGCGACGACCCCATCATCATGCTCACGGCGCCCATCCCCGCCACGCGCCACGCCTTCGCGAAGTCGGGCCTCTCGATGAAGGACATCGCGCACGTCGAGATCAACGAGGCCTTCGCCTCGGTGCCGATGGCGTGGACCAAGGAGCTCGATGTGGACCCCGCCATCGTCAATCCCCTGGGCGGGGCCATCGCCCTCGGCCACCCCCTGGGCGCGACGGGCGCGCGGCTGATGACGACCCTCGTGTGGGCGCTGCAGCGCAGCGGCGCACGCTACGGCCTCCAGACGATGTGCGAGGGCGGCGGCCAGGCCAACGTGACGATTCTGGAGCGCCTGTGACGGCACGCCTCTGCGAGGGACGCGTCGTCATCGTCACGGGCGCGGGGCGCGGCATCGGGCGGGCCCACGCGCTCGCGCTCGCCGCCGCCGGCGCGCGAGTCGTGGTGAACGATCTGGGCGTCGCGCTCGATGGCCGCGGCGGTGCCGAGGGTCCGGCCGCCGAGGTGGTCGCCGAGATCCGCGCCGCGGGGGGAGAGGCGGTGGCCGACACCCACGACGTGGCCGACGAAGAGGGTGCGCGCGCGCTCATCCGCACCGCGCTCGACACCTACGGGGACCTGCACGCGCTGGTGAACAACGCCGGCTTCGTGCGGGACCGCATGTTCGTCAGCGCGACCTTCGAGGAGTGGGATGCGGTCATGCGTGTGCACCTGCGGGGACACTTCGCCCCCAGCCGGTGCGCCGTGGACCACTGGCGCGCGCAGCAGAAGGCCGGGAAGCCGGTGGACGCGCGCATCGTGAACACGACCTCGGGCGCCGGGCTTCTGGGCAGCATCGGGCAGGCGGCCTACTCGACGGCCAAGGCGGGGCTGGTCGGGCTCACCTTGGTGCAGGCCGCAGAACTCGGCCGCTACGGCATCACCGCGAACGCCATCGCACCCGCGGCCCGCACACGCATGACGGAGGCGGTCTTCGCGCAGGCCATGGCGAAGCCTGAGAGCGGCTTCGACCCTATGGACCCCGCAAACATCGCGCCGCTCGTCGTTTACCTCGCCAGCGCCGCCTCGAGCGGCGTTACCGGGCGGGTCTTCGAGCTCTCCGGGGGTCGTTTGTCCCTCGCGCAGGGGTGGCGCGAAGGGCCCGTCGCCGACAAGGGCGAGACCTGGGCGGCAGACGAGCTGGTGCAGATCGTACCGGACCTGGTGATGCGCGGTGTACCACCGATCAAGGTCTACGGGACCTGAGGGGCAGGCGGTCGCGCCGCGCCGGCCCGCCGAGTTCAGCGTCCGGCCTGCGCTTTCGAAGTCGGGCGTTGAGAGACGCTCGCGTCGTCGCCGACGAAGTACAGCCCGGCTGCGGAGAGGCCGATGCCCCCGAGCATGAGGCCGCCGCCCAGGTAGCTGGTCTTGTCGTCCGAGAGCACAAGGCCGCCCGCGATCATGGCCGCGACGCCCGAGCCGATCAGAAGGGAGCGTTCGAGGGAGTTGTCCTCGTAAGCGCCGAGGATTTCGGCGTCCGGGTTCAGGCGAAGCCCGCCCGCGGGGACGGGATCGTCGTCACCGCGGCCGATGGCGAAGCGCTGCTCGGTGCCATTGACCGTCGCGTCGCAGGGGGCGGCGCAGACACGCTCCCAGTTTTCTGTTCGAACCCGGAGCGAGAAGTCGTCGGACTTGCCGTAGGCCGTCCCCTGGCTGAGCGAGCGTCCGGCATGCCGGTACAAGACGAGGTTCTCGTCCTCGCCCACGAAGCGCACCCGCACCAGCCCGGGGTCGACCCTCGGCGACGCAGCGACGGGCGTCGGCACGAAGGCGCTCGCCGGGCCGGCGTAGGCGACTGCGTCGAAGTCGAACTTACGCGCCGTGCCGTCCGCGAGTTGGAGCTGGACGGGCTCGCCTGTCACGGACGAGAGGACAGTGCCGCGGACCATGCCGCCCGCCTTGAGCACGACGAGGTCAGTGGGCGGGGAGGCCGGCGCCGGCTCGCCGGCCGGGGGGAGCTGAAACAGAGAAAGGACCAGGGTCAGAGTCGGGATCATCGAGCTTCTCCTTTTTGGGTTCTGAGAGGCTCTTCTCGATTCGCGCGACGTTCTTTGCGGGGTCGATCCAACTCTTTCGAAAGTGGGTCCACCCGGGCCCGGCCGTGGACGAAACGGGCTTCTTGCCGGACCCGGTTCTCTTGATCGGGGCGCCGATCAGCGACTACGGGACCTGAGCGGCCGCTCGGAGCGGGTGCTTGAGCACCTTGCCCGAGGCGTTCATGGGCAGTGCGTCCACAAAGAGGAAACGGCGCGGCACCTTGTAGTTCGCGAGGCGCTCGCGACTCCAGTCGTGCAGCGCCTGGGTGTCGGGCGCATGGCCCGCCCGGCGCACGATGAAGGCGACGCCGACCTCGCCGAGCCTCTCGTCGGCGACGCCGACGACCGCGACCCGCTCTACGGCCTCGTGCTGCGACAACACCGCCTCGATCTCCGCCGGGTAGGCGTTGAAGCCGCCCACGATGAACATGTCCTTGAGACGGTCGGTGATGCGCACATACCCAGCGGCGTCCAACACACCGACGTCGCCGGTGTGCAGCCAGCCGTCGGCGTCGATGGCGGCCGCGGTCGCCTCGGGGTCGTCCAGGTAGCCGAGCATGACGTTGTAGCCGCGCACCAGGATCTCCCCGGCCTCACCCGGGGGCAGCGCGGCGCCGTCCGGCCCCACGACCTTCATTTCGACGCCGTCGATGGCGCGCCCCGAGGTCTCGGCGATGGTCTCGGCAGAGTCCTCGGGTCGGCAGATGCTCACCACCCCGCTCGACTCCGTGAGGCCGTAGGCGGTCACCACGGTTCGGAAGGTCAGCGACGCCCGCATGCGCCGGATGAGCTCCACGGGCACGTTGGCCGCGCCGGTCACGGCCAGGCGCAGGCTCGACAGGTCGAGGTCGCCGCGCCGCGGGCTCGCGAGGATCGACTGGTACAGGGTCGGCGGCCCCGGCAGGACCGTGATCCGTTCCGCGGCCACACGCTCGAGCACGGCGTCCACGTCGAAGACCGCCTGGGGATGTACCGAGGCGCCGCACATGAGCGCTGCGAGGAAGCCCGCCTTGTACCCGAAGCAGTGGAAGAACGGCGCGACGACCAGGTACCGGTCGCCGGCGGTCAGCCCGACGGTCTCGCTCCACGCCGCGAAGACCCGCAGCGTCTGGGCGTGGCTCGTCATGACACCCTTCGCCAGGCCGGTCGTACCCGAGGTGAACAGGATGTCGGAGACGGCGTCCGGCGAGACGATGGGCGGCTCGAAGTCCGCGAGATGTTCCGCGCCGGCCGCCCGCAGCGCCGCCCACGAACGCTCCCCACCGGTTGCGTCGCCGCGCAGCAGCACCACGGTCTCGAGCGCGGGGGTGGGTTCTCCGGCGGCCTGGAGCAGCGCCGGGTAGTCCACACCCAGGAAGCCCCGCACCGTACACAACACGCGCGCTCGGCTTCTCCGCAAGACGTGCGCCGCTTCGGTCCCCTTGAACCGGGTGTTCACGGGCACGAGCACCGCGCCGAGGGTGTGGGTCGCCAGCGCGACGACCACCCACTCGGCGATGTTCGGCGCCCACACCGCGACCGTGTCCCCTGGCCCCACGCCGGTCTCGGCGAGACCCGCCGCGACGATCCGTACCTCGCGCTGCAAGTCCTCGTAACTCCAGCGAGTTTCGCCATCGAGTACGGCCAGCGTCGGACCGAATCGCCGCACGGACTCGGAGAGCATCTCGGGGATCGTCGAGGGCATCGCGGCATCGTTGCAGAGGCCGAAGGACGCGACAAGCAGAGGAGGTGACGCGGCGCGCGGCGCGGTCTACGGTGCAGGTCTCTCGGCGCGCAGCGCCGTCCACCCGAGGAGGGCGTACGATGGGACCTCTGCAAGGCGTGCGGGTCGTCGAGCTGGCGGGGATCGGACCCGCACCGTTCGCGGGCATGATGCTGGCCGATATGGGGGCCGACGTGGTGCGTGTGGAGCGCGCGGCGACGACTTTCGGCGGCGGGGTGCACGACTTCCTCGGCCGGGGTCGACGGTCGGTGGCCCTGGACTTGAAGAACCCCGTGGGTGTCGAAGCGGCGCTCGCCCTGGTCGCGGGCGCCGACGCGCTCATCGAAGGGTTTCGCCCGGGTGTCATGGAGCGGCTGGGCCTCGGCCCGGACGTGTGCCTGGCGCGGAACCCGAAGCTGGTCTTCGGGCGGATGACGGGCTGGGGCCAGACGGGGCCGTGGGCCCAGATGGCCGGGCACGACATGAACTACATCGCGATCAACGGCGCATTGCACAGCTTCGCGCGGGCCGGCGAGGCCCCGGTGCCCCCGGTGAACACCGTCGGCGACTTCGGCGGCGGCGGCATGTTGCTCGCGTTCGGCGTGCTCTGCGGGGTGCTCCACGCGCGGCAGTCGGGTCGGGGGCAGGTCATCGATGCCGCGATGGTGGACGGCTCGGCGCTCCTGATGACCATGGTCCTGTCGATGCGGGCCATGGGCCTGTGGCAGGACCGGGCGGGTACGAACCTCCTGGACGGCGGCTCGCCCTTCTACGAGGTCCACGAGACGGCCGACGGTCGGTACCTGTCGGTCGGCGCGCTCGAGCCGAAGTTCTACGCCGAGGCGCTGCGCCTCTTCGAGCTGGACCCGGCCACCCTGCCGCACCAGATGGACGTCTCGCGGTGGGGTGAGCTGCGCGCGGCCATCGCCGGGGCGGTGAAAAAGAAGACGCTCGCCGAGTGGGCCGAGGTCGCCGCAGGCACCGACGCGTGTATCGCGCCCATCCTGGGCTTCCCCGAGGCCTTCGAGCACCCGCACCTGAAGGCGCGCGGAACCTACGTGGACGGGCCTGGGGGCATGCAGCCCGCACCTGCGCCCCGCTTCTCGGCCACGCCGCCGACGCTGCGCCCGCCGCCCGCCGAGGTCGGCGAGCACACGGAGGCCGTTTTCCGGGACTGGGGCGTCGCCGAGGAGGAGGTCGCGCGGTTCAGGACTGCCGGTGCGTTGAAGGCCGGATGAGCGCCGTGTTTCGATGGGCGGTTCTTGTCGGCTTCGTCGCGGGGTGCGGGGCCGACGACGAGGTCGCCGGTGCGCCCATGGACGCCGCTCCCGCATCGCCCGATACGTCTGCATCGGCGCCCGACGCCGCCCCGCCACGGCCCGATGCGAGCGCGGCCCCCTGCACCGTGCTCTTCGGAGTGCCGAACGCCCGCACGGGGCTGACCGACACCCAATGCGGCCCGAGCTGCGCGTGCGAGGGCCTCGACTTCACGCCTCCCACCTACGACGCGGCCTTCATCGAGTCGCTGCGGGCCTCGACGCTCGCGACCCCCTTCGAGGACCTGCCGACGGACCCGTACGCCGCCGGGGCCGACGCCCTCGCGCCCGCGGCGCCCGAGGCCGTGTGCGGTGTACACGCCGACGCGTCGGCCCCGGGCGCCTACAGGCTCGCGACCTACGCGGACCTGCCCGCGCTCACCGAAGACGGCGCGACGCTGACCCACTTCGGCGCCTGCGGCGTGTGTTCGACGCTGACCGACCTCGCGGTCTACATGGCGTACCCCGACCTGACGGAGCCCGTCCGCGCCTGCGGCCTGCTCGGGCTCAACGACGGCGACGCCGCGAACTACGACTGTCTGCTCGAGCTGGGCTTCACGCCGCCGTGCGCGCGGGTGTGGTTCTACAACACACGCCACACCCGGCAAGTCTGTTTGGCCGAGTGCCTCATGGCCCTGAACAGCCCGTACCATCTGCCCGACGGCATCTTGAACCCGTGCCTCGTGTGCGACGAGGTGAAGAGCGGCCCCGTCTTCAAGGCCGTTGCGGGCCGAACGCGCCGAAACTCGGGCCTGCCGAACGCGATGTGCCGCCCGTGCGCCGAGGCGAACCCCGTGGTGCACGCCTACCCGCTCAGCGAATCTCGATCGCCTTGACCGTGGACGGGTCCGTGATGCGTTCGCCCAGCTTCAAGAGGGTGAACGCGTGACGCTTCGGGGCGCCCGGGGGGTCGAGGTCCGCCGGGAGGTCGACCTCGATGAGCGTGCCCCAATGCCCCTCGAACCAGAAGGCACACCCGGGGTCACCGACGGGACAGGCCTTCGCGAGCTTCTCGAGCACCGGCACCGACATCGCCGTGTCGTCCAGGTCCAGGTGAATGGCCTCGGGGCGCACATCTTCCGGGCCGGCGCCGATCACGATGGGCCCGTAGTCGAGCCGGTAGGCGTCCCCGAAGGTCACGTAGATGGGCAATTTGAGGTGCGCCCGCGGCCGCTTGCCCTTGAGGGCGTCGAGCGCGGCCAGGAGCGCCCCGGGCGGCGAGAGGGGCACCGTGCGGACATCAGACGGCGTGGACGAGGGCATGACAGTCTCCGAGGCAGGCGCGCCGGCGCCGCAAGCGATGGGAGCGGCGAGCAGAACGAGCTGAAGGAGACGGCGCGTCACCGCCCCTCGGCCGAATCGACACGGTAGCTGTGGTCTCGGCCGCCGCCCTGGGCCTGCTCGTGCTGCCAGACCCAGCCGCCGAGCCCCTCCTGGACCTTCTTGTCGGTTTCTTCGGCGGGGAGGTTCATCTGGACCATCTTGAGACCGCGCGACGAGAGCTTGAGCCCCGCGGCGATGACGGCCTTGATGTTCGAGCCGTCGGCGGTCATCGAGCTGCTCGTGTCGATCTGGGCGCGGTCGGCCGTGAACGCGAAGTGGTCTTGCCAGACACACGCCGTGGCCTTGGTGGGCCAGGGATCGGAAACGACGATGGCGCTGTCGTCCTCCTTGCTGAGGTCGCCGATGAGCACGAAGGCGTGGTCGAGGCCGGTCTTGGCGGAGCGGTTGATCACCTGCCCGCTGGCGTGCACCCGCAGATAGTCGAAAGCGACCTGGGCGTGCTCACCGCAATTGCCCCCCTGGGCCAGGTCGGCCTTGGCGGCGGTCAAGGCTTCGGGGTTCGCCGCGGCGAGCCCGCGCACGCTCGAGGTGAGCTCCCAGCAGCTCGGATCGCGCATGCACTTCAGGCGGAAGTACGAGTTGAACTGGGTCGCCTTCAGCGCTTCGGCCTGGTTGCCGGCGCCGAACGCAAAGACCGCCTTGGCATGATCGACCGCGGCTTGCGCCTTGCCGAGGCGCGCACCCGCGGCGGAGCTCACCTTCTTCACGCCGTCTGGCCCGCTGACACCGGGGCCGCGCGGGTCGGTCTGCGCCTGGCGTCGGGCAGCGCCTTCGCCCTGCACGCCACGCACATACTGGGAGAAGGCCCCGCGCGATTCGGTCGACGTGGTCGTCTCCGTCGCGGCGGTGGTCGACGACTGCGTCTGACTCGAGGGGCCGGGGGTCGGGGTCCGGGTGCGCGGGGACGGGGGCATCGGAGGCCTCGCTGTCGGGCTGTGCGGCGTGGAGCGGAGTCTGCGACGGCGGGGCGCTCGATACAAGGGGCCAGCGCGCCGACGCGCCCCTGTTCCGAGGGACGACGGATCAGGAGGGTCGCAGTGAGACCGGCAATGAGAACGCGATGCGCGTCACACGATCCGTCGCTTCGTCGAGCCAGACGGCCCCGCCGAGGTGACGGACACACTGGGCCACGATGGCCAGCCCGAGGCCTGTCGAGCGGTGTCCCCGAGCCGTGGACGAACCCCGTGTGTAGCGGTCGAAGAGCCGATCTCGGAGGTCCAGGGGCACCGGCTGCCCTTCGTTGCGCACGCCGAGCTCGAGCCATTGCGTGCCTTCGGCGGGGACGAGCGCCGGCAGCCGACGAAAGATGTCGAGCTCGTTGCCGGTCCGAAGCTGCGCCGTGGTCGGCCCGCGGTCGGGCCGGAGCGACATCGAGACGAGGACCGTGGAGCCCTCTCGCGCGAACTTCAGCGCGTTGAACACCAGGTTGTCGACGACGATCCAGACGCGGTCGGGCACGGTCTCGACCAGGGGCAGCTCCTCGGCCGCCGCCAGCGTGAGCGTCAGGGACTGATTGCGTGCGAGGACCTCGAGCGTCTGGATGTGGCGTCGCAGCTCACGGACGAGGTCGATGCGATGCGTGAGATTGACCCCGGCCGCCGCGCGTAGACGTGCGAACTCCAGGATGTGTTCCACCATGCGGTGCATGCGCTGCGCGCTCGCGTAGATGTCGCCCGCGGACTCACGCGTGAGGCGCGCGGACTGCTCCGGCGGGGCCGTGAAGGTGTCTCCAGGCTCGCCCATCAGCATCTCGGCGTTACTGGAGATCACGGTGATCGGCGTCCGCAGGTCGTGGGCGAGGTCATCGATCAGCGCCACACGCAGACGCTCCTCCTCGAACATGCGGGCGTTCTCGAGGGCGGTCCCGAGCAGGCGTGTGAGGCCCGTGAGCAGGTCGAGCGACGCGCGCGGGTCTTCGACCGCGTGGGCGCGGGCGTCCAGATAGAGCAAACCCAGGACATCGTGGGCGCGACCGAGGATCGGCAAGGCGACGACCGCACGGAATCGGCCCGAGGGCTGCGCCCCGGGTACGGCGCCCTCGAGTTCGTGGACCTCGGAGAGCGCCACGGAGCGACCGTGGTGGGCGACCTCTTCGAAGAGACGCTCCGGTATCGGAAGAGGATGCCCGGGACCCGCCCAGGGCAGTCCATGCACCACGGCCTCCTGGATTCGCGCGGACTCGTCGAGCAAGGCGAGCACCCCGCGCTCGGCGTCGAGCAGCTCGACGACACGCTTGAGCACGAGCGGGAGGAGCTGGTCGAGGTCCAGGGTCGAGCCGAAGCTGAGCGCGACATCGAGCAGAATCTGACCGTGGCGCGCGAGCTGCGGCACCTTCTGGGACGGCCGCCCCAGACTCCGCACGAGCTGCGTCGCGCGCTCCAGGTCCGAACGCGCGCCCAGGTCTCGAAACGTCTGCAGCGCTTCGTTCGCATACTGCCCGGCCTCGATGACACGCCCCTGGCCCTTCAGGGCGCGCGAGAGCTCTTCCTGAACGAGCGCCGCCTCGTACCGTGTGCCTTGTGATTCACACAGCTCGAGCGCGCGCCGTGCCGAGATCTCCGCCTCGGCGGGCCGGTCGAGCCGCAAAAGGGCGATGGACTCGAGGCGCTTCAAGTGGGCGCGCTCGAGCTGCGGACGCTCCGTGGACACATCCGCGAGGGCGGACCGGACGGCCTCCAGGGCCTCCTGGAACGCGCCCTCCCGGACGAGGACGTCGGCGCGACGGCGCTCGAGCTCGACGAGGTGCAGCTCTCCGTCGAGCGCGCCGAGGTTCTGCTCCGCCTCGTCGAAGGCGCGTCTTGCTTCGGCGAGCTCGCCCTGCTCCGCGAGCAGCTCGCCGAGATTGGCGAGCGCCACAGGCACGATGCGCATATAGCCCGCGCTTCGGGCTTGCTCGATGCACAGGCGATAGAGCTGCGCTGCGGTCGTGACCTCGCCGATGCGGGCCTTCAGGTAGGCCAGGTTGTTGTGGGCGTTGCACAGCTCCGTGGGGTCACCTTGACGCGCGCACAGCAGCCGATACTCCTCCCACAAGGCGGCGGCGGTGCCCCACTCCCCGAGCCCGTGGAGCGCCACGGCGAGGTTGTTCAGCGCTTTGGAGAGCTCGGGTACCCGGCCGAGCGTCCGATTCTCGGCGACGGCTTGCACCAGCACATCCCGCGCGCTCCGCAGCGCCCCCCGCGTGACGCGCACGGCGCCCTGACACCGCAGCAGATCGGCGCGGACGGCGCGGTCCAGCGTGCCCACGACCCGGAGGCCCTCCGTCGCGGCGTGCTCGGCGCGCTCGGGGTCGCCGCGGTGCCACACCGCAGTCGCCGCGATGTGCCAGGCGTGACCGAGGAGCGCCGGGGTCGCGTCGGGATCGCCCACGACCTGGCGCGCCAAGAGCTCGGCGGTCTCCGCGTGTCCGGCGAGCAACGCTGCGCGCGCACGTTCCACCAGCACCCGAGGGCTGGTCTCGAGCCCCGCGAGCCTCCGGGCCGCCTCGCCGTAGTCTCCGAGACGTACGAGCAGCGACGCGAGGGCCACGGTCACGTCGGCGTGGGGCGCCTGCGCCTCGGCGCTCTCGAGCACGGCGCGCGCGGTCGTGAGCGCGCCCGTCGCGACCAGGGCGCTGCTCGTCGCCAAGGAGAGCGCCTGCCGCTCCATCGCCGGGATGCCGTCGACCCACAGCGGCGCCGCGAGGGAGAGCACACGGAGCGCGCGCGCGGGGTTACCGGACTGCTCGAACGCCGTCGCCGCCGCCGCGACCTCGGACGCCGAGACCGGCGCGCCGGCCTGGAGCGAGTGCCAGACGCGCAGCGCCATCGAGAGCGGACCCGGCGTCCCGGCCGGTCGTTCGGCGGCACGTCCGTGGAGCGCGGCGGTCTCTTCAGGGCCGACGACCCTCAGCGCGGCCTCGGCGATGGAGCGCTGCGCCAGAGTGAAACGACCGTCCGAGGTCGCGAGGACGAGGCCCTCGGCGACCAGGGTCTCGAGGCTCCCGAGGGCCTCCGGCGTCCAGGGGGACCGAGGGTCGAGCACCCCCGCCAACGTCTCCCGGCTCACGGGTTCGTCGAAGCACGCGAGCGCCCCGAGCAGGTGACGCTGCGCCGGAGGCAAGGAGGCCACCGTCGAGTGGGACCACCCCGCGAGCTCTGCGGCCAGCTCCTCGACCGAGGCGTCGAGACCCGTGTGGTCCACGACCCAGGCGCCCGTGCGCCGCAAGAGCAAGCCGCGCACGAGAGCCTCTCGAAGGGTCCATCGGAGCTGGCCGACGGTGCGCGCACCGACGCGGTGAGACAGCTCGGCGACGGTCGTTTGCTCGGCCGCGGGCGCCTCCAGCCAGGCGCCGACCAGCCGCTCCGTCGTCCGGAGATCGAGCGGGCGGAGGTCGACGCACTCCCGGTTCGGGGCGGCGTCGGGCGCCAGGTCTCGAATCACGAGGGCGACCAGCGGTTGGGTCCGGGCCGCGGCCCTCAAGGTGTCGCAAGCAAGCTGGAGCAAGCCGGGCTCGAGCCGCGGGGCGTCGAGATAGACCAACCGCGGACCCGTACCGCAGTCCATCAGACGCAGTGCCGAGGTCACGGACTCGTGCGGTCGAGCGAGTACGGCCTCGAGCGACTCCGCGCCGAAGAGGTCGCGGGCGAGGTTGACGATCGGCTGCACCTGAACGCCGAGCGTGATGGCCTGCTGATGGCACCACGTGATGGTCGTCGTGCGTCCGCTGGCCTCGGGGCCGCGCAGGGTGAAGAACGCGCCATGGCCACCGGACAACGCGCGCAACCCCTGGGTCACACGCTCGAGGTCCGGCGCGACGATGTGACAGGGCACCGCGCTCGACAGGTGATGGGACGCCAGCGCCGAAAGCTCGGCCTGGGGTTCTCGATCCATGAGCTCGGCGAGGCACGTGAGCGCGTGCTCGACGTGGCCCCGCGCGTCGGGCGCCTTGGCCAGAAGCGCGTGCAGCAGATCGGCCAGGCTCGGCGGACATCGAGACGGCGGCGTGAACTCGAGCTGACGGTGCGCGTCGACGCGAGCGTCGTCGGGCAGGTCGGCGAAGACCGGCGTGCCGAGGAGCAGGCGGTGCAGCAGACACCCGAGGGCGTAGAGGTCCGAGAGGCGGTCGGGTGCGTCCCCCGAGAGCACCTCGGGCGCGGCATCCACGGGCGGCGTCTCACCGTGCTCCGTGGGCGCCCCCGGGTCGACCAGCCAGACCCGCGCTGCATCCGGCAGGCGCTCGACCAGCACGTTTTCCGCGCACAGGTCACCGTGCGCGAAGCCGTGCAGATGCATCGCCGCCAACCCTCGAGTGATGCCGAGCGCCACCTCGAGGGCGTGGCGCCGCGACAGGTCCTCGAGGCGTGCGAGAGGCTGTCCCGGCAGACGGTCGAGCACCAGGGCGAGCTGTCCATCCTCGAGGCGCGTGAGCCCCTGGCAGCCGACGACGTTCGGATGCCGCACGCCCTGCAGTACGTAGGCTTCTCGCGTCAGTCTCGGCTCGCCGCCGGGTGCCCGCGAGAGCTTCAGCACCGAGGGGCGGCCGGGTCGAGTCGAGTGGACCGCGACAATCGTCGAGCGCGGGCCGTTCCAAAGCACCGGTCCGAAGCGTGTGGAGCCCGTAGTGGACCGACGTAAGTCGACGCTCACCGTCGACTCAGAGAGGACAATCGAGGCCGAAGACGCGCAGCACCTCGGCTCGCAAGGCCGCGCGGTCGATGGTCCCGGAATCCGCCTGGCCGAGACCGACGGTGACGGCATCGTCGACCTCGGCGTCCACCGCGCGCGCCCGCGCGGAGAGCCCGCTCCAGATCGCCTCGGCCTCGGCCTGGTCGCGCCCGTCGAACTCCGGCGCGTCGAGCGCAGCCACGAACGCCGACGCAAGGCCCGCATCGAGGGCGGTCATGAGCGTCGGCAAGGCGGCGTCGTACTCGACGCTCTCACCGGGCTGAATCGTCAGTCGGTCGAGGGCGTCGGGCTTACCGAGCGTCTCGAGCGCGGTCTCGAAGGGCCCGCGCACCGCGCGCAGTGTCGTTCGGAGGGTCTCGAGGGCCTGGGTGCCGCAGTGACTGTCGCCCTCGGCGATCCGGCGGCCGAGTCCCACGGGGCCACCCTCGGCGTCGAAGAGCACGCCGAGCGCCCGGTCCCAGCCCGCGGCTGAGCGCTCTTCGAGCCCGCCGCTGGCCACGAGCAGCAGGTAGGCGTCCAGGGACCGAGCGATGCGTCGCGCCGCCCAGGCCGCGCCGCCGTAGGCGTTCGGCGCGTCCGTCGCCGCGAAGCCCGTCGTGAAGTCGAGCGCGATGCGCCCCGCCAGGGCGGAGCCGGCGTCGTCATCCTTCTCGACACCGGCTCTGCGATCACGCACGGCCCCGACGCCCGTCGGCAGGCCCTCGGTCTCGAAGTACACGCTGGCCATGACGTCCGGCGCCGAGGGACTCGTCGCGTCGTTGCCCGAGTACGCCGCGGCGTCGCCCAGAGTCTGATTCGTGAAGGCGTCGTCCCGCGCCAGCGCCAGGAGGCGGTCGGCCGCGCTCGCGTGCGCCACCACGGTCGGGGCGTTCGCGGGGTCGAAGGCGAGAGGCCCGCTCGTCCCGGGCCCAGCGCCGCCTGAACCTGCGTCCCCGTTACTCTCTCCGCCACAGGCGACGAGCCCTGAGGCCGCCATCCACACCCACGGAACCCATCGGCCCCATCGACCCACCGGACTCGCCATGTGCCCTCCGCGTGGGTGGCAGCATTGCACATCCGGAATCGGGGCGCGACCCGCCGTGGCTCTGGTACAACGCCCACGTGCGCACGATGCTGCCCGGCTTCGCGGCCTCGACCGAGGATGCGCCGTCCACGCTGGACGGCTTGCTCGAGCGCTTTGTCTACCAGGCGGGGGACGACGGCTTCGCGGTCGCCCGCTTCCGACAGGACGGCGCAACGGAGCCGACGACGGTCGTCGGCGCGTTGGGCGGGCTGCGGGAAGGGGAGCGCGTACGCCTCATCGGTCGCCCCGCGCACAGCGCGAAGCACGGGGCGCAGTTCCGGGTCGAGGCCGGCTACCCGCTCCTGCCCCACACGGCCTCGGGCATTCGAACCTATCTCGCCGGCGGTCGGGTGCCCGGCATCGGACCCGGGCTCGCCGAGCGCCTCGTGGCGCGCTTCGGCGCCGACACCCTGAGAGTGATCGAACACGAGCCCGACCGGCTGGCCGAGGTGGGCGGCATCGGGCCCGTCCGCAGCGAACAGCTCCAGGCCGCTTTCGTCGAAGGGCGCAGCCAACGCGAGACCCTGGTCTTCCTCGCGACCCAGCAGGTCCCGCCCGGGCTCGCGCTGCGGGTGTTCAAGCGCTACGGCGCGCAGACCATCGCCGTCGTTCGCGCGAATCCGTATCGACTCGCGGAGGAGGTCGTCGGTGTCGGCTTCCTGACCGCCGACCGCATCGCGCGTGCCCTCGGTTTCCCCGCCGACCACCCGGCTCGGGCGGGCGCGGCCTTGTGGCACGCGCTGCACGAGGCCGGGGACGACGGGCATGTCCTGCTGCCCCGCTCGCGCCTGCTGGAGCGCGCGCGGGCGCTGCTCGAGGACGCGCCCGGCGCCCCGGTGGACACCGTGCTCGGTGAGCTGGTCGCGGAGGGTCGGCTCGTGGTCGACGATGTCCTGGGCGATCCCGAGGAGCCCGCCGTCTACCTGCGTCGGAGCCACGACGCCGAGGTAGAGGCGGCGTTCCGTATCGCCGATTTGCTGCGCACCGCGGTTCTGCGGCTGGACCGAGATGGCGCGGGCGAGTTCGAGCGCGACACCGGCATGGAGCTCGCGAGTGCGCAGAGAGAGGCGATCGCCGCCGCGGCGCGCGCGTCGGTCTTCGTGCTGACCGGCGGACCGGGGACCGGCAAGACCACGATCGTGCGCGCGCTGGTGCATCTGGTCGAAGCCAAGGACGCGCGGGTCCTGCTCGCCGCGCCCACGGGCCGTGCCGCACGACGGCTCTCGGAAGCTACGGGCAGGCCGGCTCGAACGCTGCATCGGCTGCTGGAGTACAGCCCTCAGGAGAACACCTTCGGCCGGTCCGACGCGAACCCGCTCGAAGGGGCCTGTGTGATCGTCGACGAGGCCTCGATGATCGATCTGCAGCTCTTCGTCGCCCTGTTGCGGGCCGTGCCGCTCGGGGCGCGCCTCGTGCTCGTGGGCGACGCGGACCAGCTCCCTTCGGTCGGCGCGGGCAACGTGCTGGCGGACCTGCTCTCGAGCGGGCGAGCGCCGAGTGTGCGCCTCACCGAGATCTTTCGGCAGGCGCGCGAGAGCCGGATCATTACGAACGCGCACCGTGTCCTGGTCGGTGAGGTGCCCGTGGCCTCGGACGCCGAAGACCCCAGCGCCGACTTCTTCCTCGTGCCGGCCGAGTCGTCGGAGAAGGCCCTCGAGCTCGTCGTGCAGCTCGTCGAGCGACGCATTCCGGGGCGCTTCGGCCTCGACCCGCTCACGGACGTGCAGGTCTTGGTGCCGATGCACAAAGGGGCGTGCGGGGCGCAGAAACTCAACGAGGAGCTCCAGGCTCGGCTCAACCCCGGCGGCGAGGTCTTCGTGCGCGGCGCGCGGTCGTTGAGGGTCGGCGACAAGGTGATGCAGGTCCGCAACGACTACGAACGCGAGGTCTTCAACGGCGACATCGGCCGCGTCGAGTCGCGCACGGAGAAGTCCCTGGTGGTGCGCTTCGACGAACGCCGCGTCGACTACGAGGGCGACGCGATCGACGCCCTCGTCCTCGCCTACGCGTGCACCGTGCACAAGAGCCAGGGGAGCGAGTACCCGGCCGTCGTCGTCCCTGTGCTCGCGGAGCACTGGATCATGCTCCAGCGAAACCTCCTCTACACCGCGATGACCCGGGGGAAGCGGCTCGTGGTGCTCGTCGGCCAGCGTCGCGCGCTCGAACGCGCGGTGCAGAACGATCGTCGGCAGGCCCGGCACTCTGCCCTCGCGTTGCGTCTCGAGCGTGCGTCGGACGCGCTCGCGGGCGTGGGTCACTGAGCCGTGCGCCTCGCTGGCCGAGCCCGACCCCGTGTGAGCGTCGCCCTGGTCGTGGTGACGCTCGCGTCGACGGGGCCCGCGCAGGCGCAAGAGCGCCCCATCGTGCAGCGGCCCGTGGACGCGAGCCCCCCAGGCGACGGCGAGGGTGAGCCGCCTCGGACCCTGGAGCAGGCGCGCGCCGAAGGCTTTGCCGGCCGCCCTGCCGAGGAGCCGGCGGGGTCGATGCTCGGTGGGCTGCTCGCGTTGGGCCCGGGCTTCTTTGTGCACGGGCTCGGGCACTACTACACGGGGGACGAGTCCGGCGCGCTCACCCTGCTCGTGGGGGAGCTCCTCGGCATCGGCCTCGTGGTCGCGGGCTCGTTGATCGGCGCTCGCCCCGAGGAGGCCGGCGCGTCAGGTCCGCTCCCGAGCAGCCTGGTGCACGCGGGCGTCTTCCTTTTCGTGGGCTCGTGGTTGGGCGACGTGGTGGGGACCTTCAAGGGGGCCGAGCCCTTCGATGACGACACGACGCGGACGCAGGGGAGCGCGCTGGGTTTGGGGTACCGGTACATCGGCGATCCCCGGTCGAATCGACCGCATCGCCTCGTGCCGTCGCTGGACCTCGACTCGGGTCGTCTCTTCGTTCGCCCCGCCGCCGAGCTCGAAGCCAACCTGGATGACCGGCGATACGTCCTCGACCTCGGCGGGCGCCCGTGGCGCGGCGAGAACCCGCAGAACCACGTCGCGGCGGGCGTGCGGCTTCGGCGCGACGAGTCGGCCGCCGACGGCTACGCGACCCGTGCGGCGGAGGGCTGGGTGCGCTGGAAAATGGACCTCGGCGCGCTGCTCTCGAGCATGCGTCGGTTCTCCGTCACACAGCGGTACGCCGCGGGCATCGAGCAGTTCCAGCTCGGACGCTCGCCGAACGAGGTCCCGAGCGCCCTGGGAAGCTCGGACTTCTCCTCGAGCTGGTTCTCGCTCGCGAGCGGATTCACCTTCAATACGGGTCGCCGCACGAACGTGGCCCTGGAGTTCCTCCAGGACCCCACGCTGCCGATCCCCGCGGTCAGCGCGCAGTCGGGCGCGCTTCGCGCGGCCTTCGCCCATCGCTACCGCGACGAGCTCGAGATCGACGTCGAGCTCCTCGCGGGCGATGGCTTTTCCCTCTTCCTCGGGCTCGTCTATGACCTTTAGGGTACTCGCGCTCGCACTCGGGCTCTGGTCCACGGCGTGCGAGCGCACGGTGCCGTCCCGCGAGACCGCGGTCGACGAGGCGGCCGCCGTGGAGCTCGAGTCCGATCTGCGGGTCGAGGTCGAGGGCGGCTTGATCGTCCCCTGCCCGAAGCCGGTGCTCGACGCCGCCGCGGACGCACCCGATCCGCTGGTGTGTGTGCGTGCGAGCCGATTCGACACCGAGGTCCTGATCATCGACTCCGGCTGCGCGCCCCGGCCTGTACGGCTGCATGTCACCAACACCGCGCCCGGTGCGGCCGTCACCTGGCGCGCCTTTCGTGCGGACGAGAGCACGGCGCGCCAGGCGACGCGGAGCTGTTGCGGGGCGCTTCTGGCGCCCGCGGGCGACCCGCGCCACCCGACCTGGACGCCCCTGGGGCCGGAGCACGACGTGCCCGAGACGTTGCAGCGAGGGTGCTCGCTCGAGCGCGGGCTCTGTTGGCGCTCGACCTCCAGACCCGGCACCGACGAGGCCCGGCTCGAGGCGTGGACCGATCCGAACGCGTTCGACGCGCCGAAGGTCGCGTGCGCCGAGCTCGGCGAGGTGGAGGGGGGCCCGGTCCGGGCGGCCCCCTTCGTGCTCGCGCATCGCATCGTGGCCGCGCCGGCCCCAACGGGGTCTGCGGACGCGCGGACCTTGAACTTCGCCGTGATCGGCAACACCGGCGAGGACTACGACGCGCTCGAGGCCCTCGTCGCTCGTGTCGGCGTGGCCGTCGAGCAAGACGCGGTTCGATTCGTGCTCGTGTCGGGCGACGTCGCGCCGAACGGCGCTCGACGCTCGCTGGAGCGCGCACGGCAGCTCCTCGATGCCCTCCCGGTCCCCTGGTTCGCGACGGCCGGCGACAAGGACGTCGACGGCGCGGACCCCGACCTGCTTGTCGGACTTCTCGGTCCACCGACCGAGGCTTTCGAGGTCCAGATCGACGAGGCGTGGCGCATGCGCGTCGTATTGCTGGACGCGGCCGAAGGCGGCCTCAGTGCGCGGTCTTTCTCGCGTCTGCCCGGCTACCTGGATCCGGGCGAGCCACCGGGTCCGGTCGCGGTCGTGCTGCACGTGCCGCCCTTCGACCCGGCGGGCTTGCGCGGCGCGGGCTTCAAGCGCCGCGCCGAGGCCGCACGCCTCGTCGCCGCGCTCGACCGGTCGGGCGTCGCGACGGTCTTCTCCGGGCACCTCTCCACAAGCTCGACCCAGCGTCTGGGCGACCTCGAGGTCGTCCACGGGGGCGCCCGACACTTTTTGCTGGTACGTGTGAATGAAGCGGGTCAGATGACCGTCGAACGTCCGGACTGACACCGCCGCCTCTCAAAGGAAGGTCGACCATGAACCGATTTGCTGGTCTCGTACTCGCTGTCGCCACGACCCTCGTGTCCACCGTCAGCTTCGCCCAAGACCTCGCCGTGCAGAGCGCGGCGATCTCCAGCATCGAGGGGCGCCGCGCGCAGCTGAACGTCAAGCTCCGCCGCCCCGGCGCCGGGCAGCAGCAGTCGACGATCAAGGTCTTCTGGGTGCCCGCGAACGGCGCGCGCAGCGAAATCTACTCGGGCAACGGTCGTTTCGACGGCACCGCGGCGGGCATGAGCAACTCGATTCAGGTCGATGCGCCCGGCGACGACGGCAAGTTCGAGGTGGTCGTGCCGGGCACGAACAGCAAGCGCGAGGTGGTCTTTCGCGGCGCGGAGATGAGCTTCGACGGCGCCCGCATCGAGCAGGTCGTCGGCGGCAACCCGAATCGGAAGGTCTTCCTGGTGCTCAAGAACGCGGGTCCGGGCCAGGCCACGGGCTGTCGCGTCACCGGCACTCTCGCCGAGAACGGCGCGCCGCGGCCGTTCGAGTACAACGTGCCCAACCTCCCGGCCCGCGCGAAGTACGAGAAGCAGATCCCGTACAACTTCCGGGCGAGCAACAACGCCGCGCACAACAAAGTCGTCGCGAGCGTGACCTGCCCGTCGGATCCGGTGCCGACGAACAACGGCCGGACGACCGTCCTGCGGTAGTCGCCGCCCGGGCCTCGGTCAGACCGTAAGTTCGGACTGAACGAGCCAGCCGTGCTCGGCCGCGCGGTCGAGCAACTCGTCGTCGCCGCGATCGACCACGAGGCTCAGGCCCTCGCAGTTCTCCAAGAGCGCGAAGTCGTTCATGGAGTCGCCCACCGCGAGCACAGGGCTCCGGCCGACGGTGTCGAGCAGAAGCTCGACCTTGCCCTCACCGATGGGCAACGGGTCACCGACACGGTCGTTGTACGAGATGCCCTGGTTGCCGAGCTCGATGCCGAGCACCCGGTCCTCGGGGAAGCCGAGCCGGCGCGCCAGGCCTCGGACGACGTAGGCGTTGCTGCTCGTGACGATCCACGTCTGAAAGCCGTGCTGCTCCAACACGGTGATCAGGTTGTGCATCTCGCGGTAGACCCGAATGCCCGACGGCACGATCATGCCCGGGAACGGGGGGCCCCCGGCGATCTCCTCGGTATCCAGGGGGCGGCTGAGCTCGTACTCCAAGACCTCTTCGACGAGCTCGTTCACCTGGCGCTCGGACTGGCCGCGGAGCAGGCGCGCGGCCCACGTGTACGCGGACTCCAGGCCCTCCTGGGCGCGCAGCGTCTCGTAGACGCCCAGCATGCCCGCGCGGAACCGGCGATAGGCCGCGGTGCCGGCGACCTCGGCGTCGCTGCGCCCGGCCACGGTGTTGTAGGCGGCCTGGATGGCCTCACGTCCCAGGCGGTCCGGGATGAGTTGCCAAAAGCCACGGTCCACGTGGAACCGACGCCGCGTGACCATGTACCGCAGCATGGCTTCGCCGATGTCGTGGCAAATCAGCGTCTCGTCGCAGTCGAAGGCGGCGATGGGGGGGCGCGCCGGGTTGTAGTCCGGGCCGCTCGAGCCATGGGTGTTGATGAGCTCGAGCAAAGCGGCGTGAATCTCGGGGCGCCACGCCCCCTGGGCAAGGCCCTCGTGCTGATCGCTGGTGCGCATGAAATCCCGGTCGAAGTCGCTGGGTGACAGAAAATCGGAGTTGAGAGGCGATTCAGCGACGCCGACGACGTCCGAGCGTGACCGCCAGGAAACCGCCGAGCAGCGCGAGGACACCGGCAAACGGGCCCTGGGGACGGACCGCGCAGCCGCCGCCACCGCCGCCGCCGCCGCCCTCGTCGACGTTGCCGCCGTCCGGGTCCACGCCGAAGCCGACGTCGTCGGTGATGTCGCCGGCGTCGGCCGGACCGACGGCGCCCATGTCGGTCGTGGGCACGGGGCCCATATCCGCGGTGGGTCCCGTGCCCATGTCCGGCATCGCCCCCCCACACATGCGACCCTCGAGCGTCTGCGCGTTCGCGTAGTCGGAGAGGTCGGCCGCGGGCCGCAGCGTGGTCGTGGCGACGTTGTTCTCGAGCGCCGCGGGCAGAAGCGAGCCCCGCAAGCGGGTCAGGTACCCCGTGCCGCCCTCGGCCGCGAAGGCCACGAGGTCGGGATGGGTGAAGGTCGGCGCCGCGCCCGCCGACTCCAGGGCGAAGGCCTGGGACTGCCGAGCATCGAGGTGCGTGCGGAGCGCGGCCTCGTAGTTCGTCTCGACGTTCGAGACGAAGTCGATGCCGTCAAGCGCGACCGGCGTCGTGGGCAGGTTCGCGGCGATTCGGCCGGACGAAAGGGTCCAGAACAGCACGTTCCCGCGATCCCCCGCGAGCGTGTCGCCGAGCGGCCGCATGCCGAGCTTGACGTTGTCCGCGGGGGCGCCCGGCCACGAAACCGAGATGATCGGGTCCTGGGCCGACGCGGCCATGTCGAGGTTGACCACGATGAACATGAAGTTCTGGTCGACCATGGCGTCGATGGACGCCGCGACGGCGTCGGGCACCTCGTATTCGCGGCCCGCGCCGGTCAGGTAGTTCGTGAGGGCCCCGTTGAGGATGTCGCCGGCCGGCACGATCCGCGCCGACACCGCCGGGTTGCCGTTGCGCCACGACTCACCGAAGCCGGCGACGGCCTGCTCCTGGGTCGGGGCGCCGTCGCAAACGCCGGTGAAGTTCGGCGCCGTCGCGGCCTCGAGCTCATCGAGGGCCCCGGAGGCGAACGGTCGCACGGTGACGGGTGAGCTCCCGGTGTCGGGGTCCGGCGCGAAGTCCGGCACCGGCAGCAGCCAGCCGGCGCGCTGGGCGTCGCCCGACCACTTGATCTGAACGATCCACTCGACGCGGTCGGGATGGCGCACCACCAGAGAACGCGACAGCTCGACTCGCGCTGTCGTGCCCGCGGGCGTGACGAGTGATCCGAGGCCGAATGCGGGGGCAGCGGACAGGCTGCTCGCGGCGAGCGTCCAAGCGATCGATCGAAAGCGCGTCATGGAATCCGACTCCTTCGTGAGGTCCTGTCAGCGCGAAACGGGGCAACTTATGACCGGAATCGCCGAACCGTCAAGGCACGGTGCGGCGGTGCAGGGTCGGCCCGGACGGACCCTGGGCCACCCAGACGACGACGTTCCGAGCGACGGCAAAGTCGTCGGGCCGCACCTCGTCGGTCGTCAGGGTGGTCTCCAGGCCGGTCGACAGGTCGAGCAGCTTCAACATCGGCGGCGTCGAGCGGCCCTCGAGATAGACCACGCCCCCGGCGCCGAGCCGCGGTGCGAGAGGTCGAACCGGCGTCGTCAGGAGCTGTACGCCGCCTCCCCGCAGGTCGTCGAACGGGATGGCCCAGAGCGTCTCGTCGATGGCCCAGACGACCCACGTGAGGTCGACGGTCGGCGGGCCGGGCGCGGCGTCCGGGTTCCGGAGGAAGGTCTCGGGCTCGCCCGGCTCGGCGGCGAGCAAGAGAATCTCGGACTGGAGCCCGCCGCCGGTCCACCGGCGCGCGGCGAGACGCGTGGGCGCGGCGTCCGTCGCGGAGGGATCGCTGGTCGCGCTCGCGAGCTCGACGGCCGGCTCCGCACCGGCGAGGTCGCGGCGCCACACCGCGGGCAGCGCGTTCGCGCCTGACGGGTGGCTGTGCCAGTAGACCAGCGGACCCCCGACGCTGGGCCGACCCAGGCCTTCGCCGGTCGCCAGTTCGACCTCGACCCCGCTGGATTCCGGGCGCGCCATCAAGCGTCCGGGGCATTGCTCCGCGCGGCCCGCAGGTGCGGCGCAAGGGCCCGAGAGCTCCAGCCACGCCAGGCCCGCCGCGCCGCACGCGGGCGCGAAGGGGCGGCGCTCAGCGGGCACGAGCAGCGTGGCCGGGCCCTGACCGAGGTCCGGCCGCACCACCAGCGCATCGTCTTCGAGCAGGACGACGCGGTCTCCGCACACCACCGGCATCGCCCGGAGTCGCGCGATCTCCAGCGGAATCCGGCACGCCTCGTCCACGACGCCGTCGCAGTCGTCGTCGTCGCCGTCACAGACCTCGACACGGTCGTCGGTGCCTGTCCACGCGCTTTGCCCGAAGTCCGTACTGCAGGCGACGGCGCGCGCGTCGCTCGTCGAGCACTCGCGGACGCCCACGCCGCAACCCGAGTTGCAGACCTCGCCAACCTCGAAGTCCTCGTCGATCTCGCCCTCACACGTGTCGTCACGCCCGTTGCAGACCTCGACGGCGAGGGGGTGCACATCGGGTCGGGCGTCGTCGCAGTCCTCCCAGCCCGGACACGTCCGACCCAGGGCTGCGCAGGTCCCCGCGACCGGGGCGCAGTCGCCGTCGCCGTCCGTGGACGGGCTCAGGAGGCCCAGCGCCGTCAGGGTCTCGCAGGTCGAGGCGAGGTCGACGGGCGGGCACTGGAGAGGGTCGTCTGCGCCACAGCCTGCGTCCGGGACGAGACCACCGCCGACGTCGCCCCCGAAGCCACCGTCCGAGAGCTTGGCCTCGTCGAGGACCATCCCACAGGCCATGAGTCCGCAGACCGAGAGAACCAGCGCGAGGCGTCCCGTCCACGCACGAGGGTGCTCTCCCCGGGAGCGGGCGCGCGGGTCAGCGCTCCGGCAGTCGCTCATAGCGCACCTCCCAGGGAGACGTCCCGTCGCGGAGCGACCAGACGGCGTAGGTTCCAGTCAACATTGGCCCGTGGGCCTGGCCGGCCGCCCCGACGGGGCGCTCCTGCCCACGCTGCAGGTCGAAGAGGCGCAAAGTGCGTCGACCGCGCTCGAACGAGGTCACGAGCAACCAGTCGGCGCGCGCGTCGAACTCGAGCGGGTTCAACGACGTCACGCCCTGCACGCTGAGCGCGCGGCTCCCGTCCACGAGCGCATCGACCGGTACGTAGGCGATCTCGCGCCGGGCGACGGCCTCCGCCGTTCGGATCCAGAGCAGTCGGGTCGCGTCGACGACCAGGTGCGTCTCCTGCTCGACGCGCCCAGGGACTTCCAGGGCGAGTCTCTCGCGGCAGTCGAAGTTTCGGAGCACGACCAGGTCCTGTCGGGCGCTGCCGCGGGCCTGCTCGAAGAAGGCGAC
This sequence comes from Bradymonadia bacterium, assembly GCA_049318805.1. Taxonomy (GTDB): domain Bacteria; phylum Myxococcota_A; class Bradymonadia; order UBA7976; family UBA1532; genus CANLBD01. Next base: position 15,649 of record JBMOFP010000020.1, on the reverse strand, counting down.
GAGCCCGTCCGCGCGCACCGCGACGCCCCACTGACGCATGTCCGCGCGTCCGCAGGCCGTCCGCCGGTCGTCGTCGAAGTGGAGGATCACCTCCGACGTGGGCTCGGCCTCGCCGCTCGGGGTCTCCTCGACGAAGGCGGTGACGTTGCCGGCCCGTGCAGGCTGGCGCTGCGGAAGTCCGCGTGGCTCCAGGAAGCGCGGCGCCACGGGCGCGCGCGCCAGGTCGACCAGGGCCACGTTCGCCACGCCGCGTCGCTCGGGATTGGGCGTCGTCAGGAGCACGGCGTCGTCGGTGACGCGGACCTCCGTGCCTTTGGGCAGAGTCAGTGGGGACCGCTCACCGGCCGCGCCGCGCACGGCGATTTCCGTGGTCTCGCCCGCACCGCGCCGGACCACCACCGTCCCCATCGGGGTGCAGTACCCGCGGGGGGGGAACTCGAGGTCGTCGTCGGGCCCGACCTCGCTCTCGACGCGCCCGGAGGGTGAGTCGAAGCAGTCCGCCGCAGTCACGTCCGCATCCGGAGCGACGTCTCGCGCCGGGGCGGCGTCCTGGGGCGTCTGCGTCGCGTCGGGGACGTCCACGGGCGGCGGGTCCGCGTCTACGAAGCCGAGGGCCGCGTCGAGCTGCGGCGTCGCGTCGCGCGGTGCGCAACGACGTGTGTCCAGCTCGCAACGCTCCTCCACCGGGCACCCCTCGTCGTCGAGGCATTCATCCGTCGACCGGGCGCCGATCAGGCGTTCGCAGGCCACGCCGGCCCACACCGCCCACGCCGTGAGGCACAGCCGAAACGCCCCGAGCCCATGGCGGCGCAACACGCTCATCGGGTCTCCCCGGGGCCGGGCTCGAGCCACAGCCAGGTGACGCCCCCGACCAACGCCGCCCCGCCGAGCCCGACGAGCGCGTTCGCGAGGCGGACGCGCTCGTCCCGGGTTTGCTCCAGCGACGCGACGCTCTCCCCCTCGGCGCGTTTGTTCGTGTAGTCGTCGATGCGGGTCTGGGACCGAATCGCCGCCCATCCGGCGAGGAGACCGCCCAGCGTGAGCACCGCGCCGGCCCCCGTGAGGACCGTGGAGCCGCGGTAGGGATCGAGGTCCGCTGGCGGCGCCACGGGCGCCAGGTCGAGGCTCACCTCGGGGCAGGTCGCTTCCAGACACTCGGGTACGAGCAACGCGCCGTCCGCCACGGCTCCATGCACGTCGGCGACGCTCCACGCGTACTCCCCTGGCACCAACGCGAGGGACTCCGCCGATGAAACGACGCCCCCCACGACGAACGTGGAGATGCTCTGGGTCGAGCCCCCGCGGACGGTCACACGCACCGGCCGCGCCAACGCGGCCTCGACCGGCCACGGTCCCAGGTCGTCGAAGTCCGGGAGCGTGAACGCGCCGTGCGGGCCGGGGGCCCAATCGGGGGCGCAGTGTGTGGCGCGGCGGTCGATGGGCACACTGACCTCGGTCTCGGTCACCGCGTACCCCGCTCGCAGGAGCCGGACCACCGTCGGCTCGTCCCCCGGAGTGACCACCGAAGGTTCGACACGCGCACCGGCCGCGGCGCCCGTGGGCTCGAGCCGGATTCGACACGGATCGAGCCGAACCGACACGGTGCCCCCGGCCGCCGGCAGCACGATGGCCCTGGGCCTGTGCTCCGGGGCCGCGACCCACAAGGGGCCACGCGCGACGTCGACGCGTGTGAGGTCGGCCAACGGTCGGCCGTCGGCGTCGTAGGCGCGGGGGGCCGCGTCGCCGCCCTCCACGGCCACCTCGAGACGCGCGATGCAGGCCGGGGTCGGCAGCGCCACCGCTTGACCGGCCCCGGTGATCTGGACTTCGACCTCCGTCTGGCCACAAGGCGTCGTGACGCGGGCGCGGGTGCCCCCGAGCGGGGTCGTCAGCACACGCTCCGTGGCGCCGGCGTAGAGCGGGACCTCGATGAACCCGGACGACGCCGCGTCGCACGGTGTGTCTCCGCAGTCCGGCGCCCACGCGAGCGTGCTCGCGCCGACCGGCAGCGTCCACCGCACCGGGACCGTCCCACGGCCTGGGTCCCATCCGCTGCCGGCGACCCCGATGCGCTTCCAGGCGTTCTCGAGGCGTTTGCGGGGGCGCCGCTCGGCCATGGGGCCCGGTGCGAGGCTCTGGGCCGTGGCGAGGTGCCGCACCGCTTCACGCGCTCGCTCGGGCCCCCCGAGGACGCTCTCGAAGAACGCGACGCTCCCCAGCAGGTAGTGCGCACAGGCGCGGCCCGCCGCGTCTTCGCGAGACGGCAGGAGGGACATGGCCGTCGCGCCGACGTCGGCGGCGGTCCTGTCGTTCAGGCGCGCGTGGGCGATCCGCAACGGATCCGTCGGCGCCAGCTCCGCACACGGCTCGGCGGCGTGGGCCCAGCCGATGAAGCACGACCCGACCGCCGCGACCAGGCCGCAGGCGGACCCGCGTCGGAGCGCGCGACCGCGCTCACGGGGCGACGCGACAGACCCCGCGAAGTCGCTCAATCGGTTGGCCGCGGGCGTCGTCACGAATCAGCTCCAGTTTGACCTGCGCAGTCTCACCATTCTCCCGGGCCTCGAGCAAGCCTCGCGCCAGACGCTCCGGGCACGTCGTTCCTGCGCATCGACCCGGTGTGTAGCCCGGCGTTGACCATTCAGCCGTGAACAGGCGGTCACCCTCTCGCGCTTCACCACAGCGCACCCGATCGAAGACGGCCTCGGCCTGTTCGCCTCGACCGCGGGAGAGCAGTCGACCGAGACCCGGGAGGTCCGTCTCCGACGGGCGCGCGGCGGCGGCGAGCGTCGTGAAAACGTCCCGTCGTATCGTGAGCCGCGTCGGGTCACGGCGTGAGAGCCCGGGTGTTTCGGGGTCCACGCCCCGAGACAGCCAGGCGCGGACAGGCCGTGCCATCCGCGCCCAGCGCGCCAGCGCGCCCGGGTCGCGGGAGGGCGGCGGGGTGTCCGCGAGTGTCAGGTCGACCACCAGACGAGCCCACTGCGCATCGGGCGAGTCGCCGCGGTACACGATCCACTCACCCTGCGACTCGGCCTCGGCCGCGGGTGCGTCGGGCCAGGTCAGGCTCCACGGACGCTCCGGAGGCGGCTGGGTCGGCGGCGATTCTGCGCGCGGGCGCGGCGGCCCTGCGTCGACGCCTCCATCCGGTGACGGGTTCGGGGTCTCGGGCGCGGCGCTGGGGACCGCGCCCTGGAAAGCGGGCTCTTCGCGTCGGGATCCCAGCCAGATCGCCATCGCGACCCCGAGCAGCACCAGGGCGCCGAACGCGGCACCGCGGGCCGACGCGGGCACCAGCGGCGCCACCGGCGCGACCAGCTCTCCCGTGGGCAGGTTGACCGACGTCTGCCCTACGGTGTGGACCGGCGCGGCGAGGCGGGCCCCCGCCGTGGGCGATTCCGTGACCTGCGCAGCGGTCGCGGCGTCGGGTGCCTGCGGCGCCTCGGCGGCCGTCCCCGCGGCCACGTCCGCGTCGAGCTGGGCCTCGATCTCGGCCAGCGCCGCGGCCACCTCGTTCCCGTTCGCGGGCCGCCGGGCGGGGTCGAGGGCGAGGCAGCGGTCGACCAGCTCGATGAGCGCGGGTGGCACATGGGGGGCCACGACTCTCAGTGAGGCCACCCCCTTGTCGAGGAGCACCTGGAAGATCTCGGCCTGGGTCTTGCCCGGGACGGCCCGCATCCCCGAGACACACTCGTAGAGCACGGCGCCGAGCGCGAAGACGTCCGCCCGCGCGTCCACCTGCTCGCCTCTGAGCTGCTCGGGCGGCATGTACTGCAAGGTGCCCATCAGGCGGCCGGTCTGCGTCTTTACGTCCGCCTCGGCGACCTTCGCGAGGCCGAAGTCCAGCAGCTTCGCGTACTCGGGCTCGTCGGCCGACCGGTGGTGCAAGAAGACGTTGTCGGGCTTGAAGTCGCGGTGGACGATGTTCTGGTCGTGGGCGAGGCCGAGGGTGCCGGCGAGGGTCTTGCCGAGGGTCAGGCTCCCACGCAGGTCGAGGCGCCCCTCCGCGAGCTTCTGACCCAACGTACGGCCCTGGAGCAGCTCCATCACGAGGAACGGCTCGCCCCGCTCCGGGGAGTGCCCCACGTCGAAGACGCGCACACAGTGCCCCGTGCGCTCGGCCAGCGCCTGGGCGGCCTTGCACTCCTGGATGAGCCGGGCCCGCAGCGACTCCTGCTCGCTGGCCGGCAGTCCCACCGGGAGCGTGATCAGCTTCAGGGCGCGCTGCACCCGCAGGCGCGTGTCCTCCGCGAGATAGACCGTACCCATGCCGCCCGTGCCGAGGGGGCGGATGAGTCGGTACCGGCCGCCCTCCAGGGTCTCGGGCCCCTTCATGGGGTGCCCGCAGGCCGGGCAGTAGGCCGCGAGCGGGTCCGTGATGGGTTTGGCGCAACGTACGCAGGTCACGGTTCGTCGGCTCGGCCGCACGAGCTGAAGATCGCGTTCGCCCCGCATCCATGCGGGCCACGCGGTGCGCACGACCTGCTCGGCCAAACGCTTCGCCGTCACGACCTCGGGCTCCGCGGGCTTCGCCGGCCCCTCCGACGCGCCCACGGCGTCGGGCAGCGTGACCGCGGGCTCGCCCTTCAGCGCCCGTGCGACCGCGGCCAGGAACGCGGTCGGGCCCCGGGGCGTCGGGAAGGACTCCGCGGCGTCTCGCGGCCCGGCGGCGAGCACCCACGATGCCGTCGGGAAGGCCCCGGCGTCGACCGGCGCGTCGATGATGACGCTCGCGTCCTTCGGGAGGGTCGCGGCGATCTCACCGAGCGAAATCGCCGTGCGCGCGAGCAGGGTCGGTCGGGCGTCGCGGGGCAGAAAGAGGCCCGACCGCACGCGACCCGAGATCAGCAGCAAAGCTTCATCGGCGCCGTGAAGCCACTGCAGTCTTTCGAGCAGATTGGCGAGCATCGGACGTCGATGCTCGTCCGTTTCGTCGTCCAGGAGGACCTCGACCTCCCACGCGCCGCCCTCCGGGTCGGCCAACTGTGCGGCGATGAGGCGTATCGCCTCGATGGTGCCCGGGCGGACCCCCATGCCCGGATCGAGGTACTTCTGGACCCCGACCAGCAGCGCTCTCCGATCACGCCTCGGCGCGTCGTTGTTGGGGATGCTCTCGATCAACGGGCCACCTCGAGGGCCGGCGAACGACCCCAACAGCAACCCCATACAACGAGGCCGGGATTGGCCTCAATCATCGTCTCGAAGTGGCGTCGTTTGTGACCCGAAAAAAAGATGTTGACCTGAACTGAACCCCCGCGTAAAAGCCCGCCCCGGTTTTGACCCGATGCGGCCCGAAGAGTGGCGGACCCATCGGCGTGATCGTCGAAAACCCCAAGATTCGGGAGTCATCACCATGCGTATGTCCAAGTTCCAGTCCCTGTCTGCCATCGCCCTCGCCTGCGGTTTCGGCCTCGTCGCTTGCGCCCCCAAGCCCAAGACGATCGAAGCGACCCCCAAGAGCGTGACCCTCACCGAGGCCGGTGAGAAGGTTGCCCTCAAGGCCGTCGCCAAGACCGAGAAGGGCGAGGAGATCAAGGACGCGAAGTTCGCCTTCGCTTCCGGCGACAAGACCGTCGCCGACGTCTCCGCCGACAAGGGCGAGGTCGTCGCCGGCAAGAAGAGCGGCAAGACCAAGATCACCGTGTCGATCGGTGAGGTCAAGGCCGAGGTCCCCGTTTCGGTCGACCTCTACACGAAGATCGTGTCGGAGCCCGCCGAGATCAGCATCAAGGCCGGGGAGACCCTCCCCCTCAAGGCCACCGTGCAGAACGAGGCCGGCGCGGCCGTCGCCGACGCCAAGGTCGAGTTCAAGTCCTCGGACGAGAACATCGCCAAGGTCGACGCCACGGGCAGCGTGACCGGCGCCGCCGCCGGCACGGCGACCCTGACCCTGACCGCCAAGAAGCTGACCGCCACCGTGAACGTGAACGTCACGGCCGCTGGCCCGGCGGCCCTCACGGTCGAGCCCGCCTCGGCCGACATCAAGGTCGGCGGCGAGCACGCCATCGCCCCCAAGGCCACGGACGCCGCGGGCGCGGACGCCATGGGCGTCGCCTACACCTACACGTCGAGCGACGCGGCGATCGCCGAGGTCGCGCCCGACGGCAAGGTCACCGGCAAGGGCAAGGGCACCGCGACGATCACCGTCGCCGCCGGCGACAAGAGCGCCACGGTCACCGTCAACGTGAAGTGAGCCGAGGCGGTCGACCGACCGCTTCCGTCTTCGCGTAAAGAAGCCCGCCTTGTGCGGGCTTTTTTTTTGCCCGTCGCCCGGCCCCCGGTGGCTTCAGGCGAGCGGGAGTCCGAACAGGCGGATCGTGTTCGCGCGGGTCGTCGCCTTCAGGGCTTCGACGGAGACACCGCGCACCTCGGCGACACGAGCCGCCGTGTGCACCACGAACGCCGGCTCGTTCCTCCGACCTCGATGCGGTATCGGCGCCAGGTACGGCGCGTCCGTCTCGACGAGCAGTCGGTCGTCGGGGATGAGGGGGATCGCGTCGCGGATGGAGTCTCCGTTCTTGAACGTCACGATGCCCGGGATGGACACGTAGAGGCCGAGCTCGAGGGCGCGCTCGCATTCGGCGGGGCCCGCGGTGAAGCAGTGCACCACCCCCCCGGCCGGCAGCCCTGTTTCGGCGATGAGCGCGAACGCGTCGTCGTAGGCGTCGCGGATGTGGATGACCACGGGGCGGTCGACCTCGCCCGCGACCTCGAGGTGGCGTCGAAAGAGCGCCTTCTGCCGGTCGCGGGGTGAGAAGTCGTAGAAGTAGTCGAGGCCGGTCTCGCCGACGGCGCGGACGCGAGGGTCCGCCCAGAGCGCGCGCAGCGCCCCCCAGTCCGCGTCGTCGAACTTCCCGGCCTCGTGCGGGTGGACCCCGGCCGAGGCGAACAAAGCGGGGTACCGGCGGGCGAGCGCCGCGGCGTTGAGGGAGGTCTCGAGGTCCACGCCGATGGTCAGGATGGTGTCCACGTCGGCGGCGTGCGCGCGCTCGAGGACGCCTTCCAGGTCGTCGGTGAACTTCGGCCCGTCGAGGTGAGCATGGCTGTCGATGAACGGCATGGGAGTAGGTTATCAGACTTCCGCGCAGGCTCGCGCTTGAGCAGCGTCGCGCCCTCGTCCATGCTGCGCGCGTGCCGCACGATGACGCGTCCAGGGCCACCGAGGCGATACCCCTCGGGCCATTCGACCTCCTTGCTCCGCTCGGTGAAGGGGGGATGGGCACGGTCTGGCGAGCGGTCCACCGGCGACAGGGGACCGCCGTCGCGGTGAAGGTGATGACCGCGCAGACGACCCGCGAGCAGAAGTACATGCGGGCGTTTCGCAACGAGGTGCGCGCCGTTGCGGGCCTGGAGCACCCCGGCATCGTGCAGGTCTTCGACTACGGGGACGTGACCGACGAGGCCGCCTCGGTGTCCGAGGGTCGACTGAAGCCCGGCTATCCTTTCCTCGCCATGGAGCTCGTCGACGGGGGCTCGCTGCGCAGCCGCGTCGTGGAGATGACGTGGCCCGTGCAACGCGCCGTGCTCCTCGCGCTGCTCGACGCGCTCGGGCATGCCCACGCCCGAGGTGTGGTCCACCGCGACCTCAAGCCGGAGAACGTGCTCTGGGGCGGCGGCCCGTGGGACGTCAAGCTGACGGACTTCGGCGTTGCCCACGCGCTCGACTCCGAGGAGCTCGACCACCGCGCGCGACCCGAAGGCTCGATGATGGGCACACCCTCGTACATGGCGCCCGAGCAGGTGGAGGGGCGCTGGCGAGACCACGGCCCGTGGACCGACCTGTACGCGCTGGGGTGCATGGCCTACGAGTTCTGCTGCGGTCGTCCGCCGTTCGGGCGGCACGGCGTCAAGCGCTTGCTCGAGGCTCACCTTCGGGAACCCCCGCCCCCGATCGAGCCCCGGGCGCCCGTGCCGCCGGGTCTCGAGGCGTGGGTCCATCGGCTCATGGCGAAGGACACGGCGATGCGCTTCGAGCGTGCCGCCGACGCCGCCGCGCTCCTGCGTGACTTGCCGGCCCGCGTGGGCGTCTCGAGCGTGCCGCCCTCCACCCTCAGCCCGGGGCCAACCCCAGCGCCGACGGAGACTGGGCACAGTATCACGCAGTCCTACGACGAGGGCCCGCGCGCCCTCGGGGGGGCGGGCACGAAGACCCTGGCGCCGGAAGGTGTGGTCGCCGCGCCGACGCCGCGCCCTCGGCCCGCGGCGCTCGTCCTGCCGGCCGTTGCCCCGCCGACGACCCGCGCGGCCGTGCCGGTCTCGTGGCGATCGGTGCAGCCCGCGGTCCCGAGCGTTCGCCTGCTCGACGTCGGCCTTGGACTCTACGGGCTCAGGGCGATCCCGTTCGTGGGGCGCGACGACGAGCGTGAGACCCTGTGGAGCACCTTGCGTGCGGTGTCGGAGGACAACGCCGCGCAGGCGGTCGTCCTGTGCGGCGGCACCGGATGCGGGAAGACACGCCTCGCGGAGTGGCTCGCGGTGCGGGCCCACGAGGTCGGGGCCGCCACGGTCCTGCGGGCCCACCATGCGCGGGACTCGGGTCCGACCCACGGCCTCGGCCCGATGGTCGCGCGGCACTTGCGGGCCCTCGGGCTGGGTCGCGCGGACGCCCTGACACGCTGTGAGCGCGCGTTGCACGCCGTCGGCGTGGAGGACCCGGACGACGCCGCCGGGCTCGTCGAGATCCTTCAGCCGACCAGCGGCGAGAACACGGACTCGACCCGACGGGTGCGGTTCCGCAGTCCGACCGAGGGCTACTCGCTGCTCGCTCGGTTCGTCTCGCGGCTCGCCACGGTGCGACCCGTCATCATCGTGCTCGACGACGTGCAGTGGGGTCTCGCGTCCCTCGGCTTTGCGCTGGAGGTCCTCCGGCGGCGAGAGGGCCTGCCGGTGATGCTCGTCCTCACCGTGCGTGACGAAGCGCTGGCCGAGCGCCACGGGGAGTCCGAGGCGTTGCGCGCCCTGGACGAGAAGACAGGGGTCGCGACGCTCGAGGTCGGTCCGCTGTCGGCGGCGCACCGGCCGGCGTTGATGCAGGCCCTCCTGGGCCTCGACGATGAGCTCGCCGCCCGCGTGGACGCCCGCACCGCGGGTAATCCGCTCTTCGCCGTGCAGCTCGTGGGCGACTGGGTGCAGCGGGGCGTGCTCGTGCCGGGTCCCCGGGGCTTCACGTTGCGGTACGGCGCTCGCGCGGAGCTGCCGGACAGCATTCACGCGCTCTGGTCGACCCGCATCGAACGGCTGCTCGAGCCCCAGGGGGAGAACGAGTCGCTCGCCGTGCTCGCCGCGGGCCTGCTCGGCGCCGAGGTCGACACCTCGGAGTGGCGCGCCGTGTGTGAACGCCTCGGTGTGACGGCGAAGACGACCCTCGTGGAGGACCTGCTCGCCCATCGCCTCGCGCGCTGCGGGGTGGAAGGGCCCGAGGTCCGTTGGGCGTTCCAGCACGGCATGTTGCGGGAGGCCCTGGAGCGCCGAGCGCGGGAGCTGGGCTTCGAAATCCGCATCCATGTGGCATGCGCCGAGATGCTCGCGGAGCGGGTGGGGGCCGGAGTGCAGGAGCGCCTCGGTCGACACCGTCTCTCGGCCGGCGAACGCGCGCTCGCGGTCGCGCCCCTGCTCGAGGGGGCCCGAGAACGCATCGCTTTCGGCGAGTACGGCCTCGCGGAAGGGCTGCTGATCGAGCGCGAGCGGGCGATGTCCGAGGTGCCCATCGAGGAGGAGGACGCGCGGTGGGGCGAGGGCTGGCTCACGTTCGCGCGCCTGGCTCGACTTCGGGGCCGCTACGACGACGCCGGACGCTGGGCTCGGCGCGCCACGCTCGGGGCGCGGTGGGACACGTGGGCGCCGATTCGCGCCGCGGCGTTCCTCGAGATGGGGCGGCTCGACGAGCATCAGGGGAGCCTGGACTCCGCGTGGAAGTGGCTCCAACGCGCCGAGCGCATCGCGCGGAGCCGGGACGAGACGAGTGTCCTGGCGCAGACCCGGCAAACGATGGGCAACATCCTGCTCGCTCGCGGTGCTCGAGAGCTGGCCGGCAAAGCCTACGCGCTGGCCCGCGACGACTACGAGCGTTTGGCCGATGAAGAGGGCATGGGAGCGTGCTCCGTCGGTCTCGGTCGCCTCGCGAAGCAGTCGGGGCGCCTCGACATCGCCGTCGAGCACTTTCGAGATGCGCGCGCGCGCCTCGACGCGGCCGGGGTCCGTCTGGCCGTCGCCGTCTGCGAGAACGAGCTCGGGGAGCTGGCGCGCCTGCGCGGCGAGCTCGAGGCCGCCGAGGCGCATTGCCGCGAGGCCTTGAATCGGCAGCTCGCCATCGGCGCCGGCGGTGCGGCGTTTCCCCGCGTCAACCTGGGCCTGATCCTGACGGAGCGGGGGCGCATCGGCGAGGCCCGGGAGGCCCTGGAGGAGGCCCTGGCGGCCTTTGCGCAGCAGGGTCGCAAGGGCATGGTGGGCGCGGTGCACGCGTGCCTCCTGCCGTGCTGTGTCGCCGGCGCGGACAGCGCGGGCTTCGACCACCACCTGACCGAGGCCATGGCGCATCTCGCCGAGACCGGCCTCTCGGACGTCGACATCGCCCGAAGCGCGCAGCGGGCCGGCGAGGGCCTGGCGGCGGCGGGAGACCAGCGTCGGGCACGGGACGCGCTGACGCTCGCCCGCGCGCAATGGTCGGCGCTGAACCGATTGGCCGAGGCGGAGGCCTGCACCGCCCTGATCGAGTTGTCAGGCTCGGCATCTCCCGGGGTTGACGCGGACGGCTCGGGCGCTGTTCCCTAGGGGCCGCTACTGAGAGAGGTACCGTATGGCCCGGCCGTCGACCCAGCGTCTGCTCACCGGCCTCGCGGTTGCCTCCGCACTCGCATGCACCGACGACACCGCCGTCGGGGGCTCTCGCGGCCCTGGCCCGGCCCCGGACGCCGCCGTGGGCGGGCAGGCGGGCTCGGGCGGGGGACGCATCGGCGGCGGTGAGGGCGGCGCGCCGCTCGGGGGCGCGGTCGGGGGTGAAGTCGCGCCCGTCGGCGGTGAGTCCGGCCCGCCCGGCGGTGGCGCGGGGGGCGACTTGCCCGTCGGCGGTGAGGCCGCGACCCCCGAGGGCGCGTGGTCCGCGACCTTCGTCGCCGGACAGGAGCGGACCGCCGGTCAAACGGAGGCCTCCACCTCGCTCGGCGGGGCACGCTTCCGGGTCCCGTCGCCGAACGACCCGGACGTACCCGCGGATTGGCCGCGCTTCTTCGTAGACGCCGCCGCCGGTCCCGGAGGGGACGGCTCGGAGCTGTCGCCGTTCGATGACCTCCGGGCGGCGCTCGCCCAGGCCGGGCAGTCGCCGGCGGTGCTCGTGCTCGCCGCGGGAGACTACGGCCCCTTGGCGATCGCCCCGCGGGGCCCGTTGGCGGTCGTCGGCGCCGGTGCCGACACGACGCGCCTCCTGGGGCGCGAGGACGCCGCGCTCGTGGATGCGCGAGGGATCGAACGCCTGGTGCTCTCGCACCTGCACCTCGAAGGGGGGCGCCAGAACGTCCTCGCGTCGCAGGTCGCGCACCTCGTCGCGCGCCAGTGCCGCTTCTCGGACGCCACGCTCGACGGTCTCGCGCTCTCGGGCGTGTCCGTCGCCGGTCTCTTCGACTCCGCGGTGCGAGGGGCGGGCGGCGCGCAGGTCTTCGTCGGCGACAGCCGCGTCGCGCTCGTCCGCGTCGCCGTAGGTCCCGCGACGGGTGCGGGCGTCGTGGTCGCCCCGGGCAGCCAGCCGCGCGCGGACTGTGAAGGCGCCCGCTCGCCGGTGTGCCCCTTCGGGAGCCTCGTCCGCGCCTCCGGGACGCTCGTGCGCGGGGTAACCGGCGTCGGCGTAGACGCCACACGCAGCCTGGTCCATCTGCACGAGAGCGCCGTCGAGGGCACCCTCGTCGGCCCCGACGCCCCGGGACACGGGGTGCGCGCGCGGCTCTCGTCCGTGTGGGTGAACGGGCACACCGCGGCGCGCGAGAGCGCGGCCGACGGCTTCGACCTGATGAGCGCCCGCGGCGCGCTCGCGACCTTCGAGTCCGTCGGCAACGCCGGGGCCGCGCTGCGGATCGAGCGCCTGGAGCCCGAGGCCCTGGCCACGGTCGCCTTCCCCGGACAGGACTGGTTCCCTGGCCAGGACTGGTTCCCCGGGCAAGACTGGTTCCCCGGACAGGACTGGTTCCCCGGGCAGGACTGGTTCCCCGGGCAGGATTGGTTCCCTGGACAAGACTGGCGCACGGTCGGGGCCCCGGTGCCCACGCCGCTTCTCGAGGGCACGGCGCCCGAGGCCGGCCTGCACACGTGGGCGCGCCTCTCCGTGGACGACGCCGACCTGGTGGGCGGGCTTGCGCCGGCCCTGGACGTCTCGGGTCACGCCGTGGCCGCGCGGCAGCTCCGCATCGGCATGGGAGACGCCCCGGGCCCCGCGCTGCGCTTCTCGGCGCCGCGGGACCTGCCCGGGCTCGGCGCGCGGGGCGCGTCGACCGTCGCGCTCTCCGTACTCGCCGAGGTCACGGCGGCCGAGGCGGCGTCTCGGGTCACCCTGGAGGCGCGTCACGTCGTCGCCCGTGTGGGGGCCGTGCCGTTCATCGAGGGCGGCCTTCGCCTGCGAGACGTCGAGCTCTCGGGTGTGGATGCGCCCGCGGCGGTCCTGCTGGAGTCGGCCGTGGACGTCCAAGACCTGACGGTCCGGAGCGCCGGGGCCATCGGCGTGTGGACCGTCGGCAGCACACTGCGTACGGAGTCGCTGCGCATCCAGGGGGTCGTGCCGGGCCCCCTGCCGGGCAATGAGGACGAGGTCGCGGCCATTGCGCTCGTGCACCAGGGCACCTCGACGCTCGCACCCTTCGCGGCCACCGGGCTCCAGGTCCGCGGCGTCGTCGCCACGGGCCTCGACGTGGAAGGGCGGCCCACGACGGACAGGCCCGTCGTCGTCGCTCAGTCCGCGGGGTCCTTCTTCGGCGGCCTCGCCGCCTTCGACGCGGCGGACGGCTTCCGCCTTCCGGGCGCGATACTGGGTCCGCGGGTCGTCGCCGAGGATGGGCGCGTGCGCGAGCTCGTCTTCACCGGGGTCGACGTCGGGGAGTCGGAGCGCACCGAAACGGCGCTCCCCGATCCCGCGGCCATCGGAGTGCCGTTCCCGTGCCTCGCTTCGCCCGAGGTCGAGAACGGCGTGGACGACGACTGCAACGGTGTCGTGGACGACGTGGCCGCGCTGGAGCCCGCCGAGCGCCTGCTCGTCGGCGCCGAGCGCGGCGGCGGCGCCTCTCCCGCACTCTCGGCCGGGGCCGGGGGCATCGCCGCGGTCTGGCGCGGTGTGCCCGTCGGCGGCGGCGCCGAAGCGATCCTGCTGCGCACGTTGGATGCGTTCGGGCGGCCAATCGACGACGAGCTCGTCGTCTCACCGCCCGGGGCCGGGGTCGCCAGCGCGCCGGCGGTCGTGGCCGTCGAGCGCGGTTTCCTCGTCGTTTGGGCCCAGGCCGATGGGCGACTCGTCGCGTCGCGGGTGGACCCCGGGGCTCCGCTCCGCGCGCCCGTCGTCGTCTACGAGGACCTCGTCGGCGCCCCCAATGAGCAACCCGCCCTGGCCGTGGCGCTCGGGCGAGTGGGCCTCGTGTGGCGGACCGATGCGCTGTGCGTCGATGGGGTCTGCCGCCCGCTCGCCGCGTCGGGCGTCGTGTTCCGCCCGCTCGACTTCGGCGGGGCGCCGCTGGCGAACGCCACGCTGCTGAGCGCCGAGGGTCGGCCCGTGGACGGGCTCGCCGTGGCCGGCGGAGACGCCTTCGGTGTGGCCTGGGTCGACCGCGCGGCCCCCGACGCCCCGGCGATCTTCTTCCGACGTGTGACCGCCGACGGCGAGCCCCTGGACGCGCTCGAGGTCTTCCGCGCGCTGAGTCGCGCCGACGTCTCTCCGGGCGTGGGGCTGTCGACCTCGGCGCTCGGGTGGGCCCTCGCCTTCACCGACCGCCGCCGCAACGAAGACCCGACCCTCTACGTCGCGTCCCTCGACCGCGACGGTCAGCGTCGGGGCGCGGACCTGAGAGTCGCCCAGGACCCTGCGGGGCTGGCCTACGCGCGCATCGCGCCGGCGGACGACCGCCTCGTCGTGCTTTGGAGAACGGGGGCAGGGGGACTCGCCGCGGACGCGCTGAGCGCCGATGGCGGCCGCCGCGTCGGCCCCGCCGCAGGGCTGCTGGGCGAGACCGAGGCCGCGCCTTTCGGATCCACGGTCTCGGATGGCCGGGTCCTGGTGCTGTGGTCCGACACCCGCAGCGCGCCGGGACGCGAGCTTCGGGTGCAGACCGCGCCGCTGCCCTGAAAGAAAGCGCAACCTGGGCGTGCGGGGTGGGTTGTCATTGGAGAACCCTCCAAGGAGAGCCCCATGAAGACCCCCGTTTTTGTCGCCTCGTTGCTCCTCACCGCGTCGCTCGCCGCCGCGCCCGTCGCGGCCAAGCCCGCGGGAGAGGGGCGAGGCCGCCCGTGCGCGGCGGACGCCCAGCGGTTGTGCCCCGGCGTTCAGCGGGAGGGCGGGGCACTGCGCGCCTGCATGGCTGAACACAAGGCGGACCTCGGTCCCGCGTGCCAGGCGCGCCTCGAGTCGAAGGGCCGCCTGAAGGGCGCGTGCAAGGCCGATCGGGCGGAGCACTGCGCCGGGGTCAAGGGCAAGGCCGCCGTGGCGGCCTGTCTGACCGAGCACAAGGCGTCCCTGGCGCCGCTGTGCGCCGAGAAGCTGGAGCGCCACGCGAAGAAGCGCGAGGCCGCCGCCGTGCCCGCCGTACGCTGACCCGCGTCGGGCCCGGCCCTGGGGACCGGAACGGGCTCCTCGGACCGCCGAGAGACCTGTTACGCTGAACGGGTGCGCGTCTGGTACTGCGACCATCACGAGGTGCCGCTGCCCGAGGGGCATCGGTTTCCGATGACGAAGTACCGTCGGCTGCGCGACGCGTTGACCACGGCCGGGGTCGTGCGGCCCGACGAGCTCGAGGCCGCCGACCCTGGAGACCCCGCACCTTTGCGCCGCGCGCACGCCGACCACTGGGTCGACGCCGTCTTCCAGGGGACCTTGTCGCCGGCCGAGGAGCGTCGGCTCGGCCTGCCGTGGTCTCCCGCGCTCCTGGCGCGCTCGCGGTCGAGCGTGGCGGCCACGCTGGCGGCCGCTGAACATGCGCTCGAGCACGGCTTCGCAGGCAACCTGTCCGGTGGCACCCACCACGCGCACCGCGACTTCGGCAGCGGGTATTGTGTCTTCAACGACCTCGCGATCACCGCGCTGTCGCTGCTGGATCGGGGCCGTGTGAGGCGTGTTTTGGTCTTCGACGTGGACGTGCACCAAGGCGACGGCACCGCGGCGCTGCTGCGGGACGAAGACCGCGTCTTCACCTGCTCCGTCCACGGCGCGCGTAACTTCCCGTTCCGCAAGCAGGTGAGTGACCTGGACGTGGACCTGGACGACGGCACCACGGACGACGCTTATCTGGCGCAGGTGCGAGCCGCGCTGAGGCTCGCCCTCGAGCGGGCGCGTCCCGACCTCGTGCTCGTTCAGGGCGGCGTCGACCCGCTCGACACCGATCGACTCGGGCGCCTCTCGGTGACCCACGCCGGTCTCGAGGCGCGAGACCGTCTCATCTTCGAGACCCTACGGGCGCAAGGACTTCCG
>JBMOFP010000019.1:0-47107 GCA_049318805.1 Bradymonadia bacterium | reverse complement strand
CGCCCGGTCGGCTTCGACGACCAGGTCACGCGCATGCTCGTGGACCTCGACCTCACCGGAACCTCGGGCGGACGCGCCGCGGTGCTGCACCCGAAGGTGCGCGCGGGCCAACGGGCCGGGGTCGTCCTGCTTCCCGGGAGTCGGTGGCCGACGAAGATGTGGCCGGAGGCGCACTGGCGGGCGCTCGGAAGGGCGCTCCTCGACTCAGGACGGCCCGTCTCGGTGCTCGGCGGCCCAGGCGACGCCCCCGTTCTGGAGCGCCTGGCGCTCGGCGGGCTGGACGTGCTCGACCCCGGACTCGACCTCCAACGGGTCATGACGCGGCTCACGGGCTTTGCGTGCGCGGTCGGGAACGACAGCGGCCTGACACACCTCGCGGCCGCCGTCGGCACGCCCACCGTCGTGCTCTTCGGCCCCACGCGCGCCAGCCGATGGGCGCCGCGGGGCGAGGCCGTCGCGGTCGTCGCGCGTCCACCGCCGTGCGCACCGTGCAGCGACTACGGCGCGCGCCCGTGTCGGCAACCTCGCCGCCTCTGCCTGGACGACCTGACCGTGACCGAGGTCTTATCGGCGCTGTCCAGCGTCTGCCCCTTGACGCGGAATTGCGGCATCCCCTGACACACATGTCGTGGTTTTTCGAGGACCGGACCGCGAGGCGGCGAAACGCTGAGTCGGTTTCTCGTGTCTGTGTCAAGGAATGCCGCAGAACGACCGAGATTCAAGAGGTTCGCGTGTCGTGTGGTTCAGGTGTTGCAGGGCTTGTCTGCGACATTCGAAGCGCTGGTCGCCGTTTCGACGGTGAACCGGCACGAGAGGAGATTGCGCCGTGGCCCTCAAGACCCTGAATCGTGATGAAGCCCGCGAGTTCCTCCGCCGCCCCGAGGAGGACGAGTTTCGCTTCGACCCCAAACAGGCGTTGGCCCAGCCCGACGCCCCCGCCGTCGTCGACCGCGAGGCCGAAGGACCGCCGGGCCCGCCGGGACGGGGCGCGGGCGCCAAACGAGAAGGAGACGACGCCGCCCCCGAGCTCGACAGCGTGCGGATGTACCTCTCGCGCATCGGCAGCGTCTCGCTCCTGACCCGCGAGAAGGAGGTCGAGATCGCCCGGCGCATCGAGGCCGCGCGCGAAGGTGTGCTCGCGGGCATCCTCGCGACCCAGGCCGGCGTGAACGCCCTCATCGAGCTGCCGCGACTGGTGCGCAAGGGTCAGTTCAGCCTGCGTGAGGTGCTGGACGGCTCGAGCAACCAGGAGCCGGAAGAGGAGAGCGGGCTCATCGGCCTCGAGCGCCTCGAGCTCATCGCCGAGGAGATGCGCGCGGTCGCACGAGCGCGCCTGCGCAGCTCGCGCCGAGTCACGAAGACGGACCGCCGCAAGAACCGCGACTACGACCTCGAGCTGCGCGAGCTCCTCGAGCGCATGAACGTCAACTGGAACGTGATCCTCGGCGTCTGTGACGAGCTCAAGTCCGCCCGTGACCAGGTCCGCGACTGGAACGGGGTCGTTCGAGAGTGCGAGGTCATGGCGGGCATCTCGGCAGCGCGCCTCGTCGCGGGTCGCCCGGCCAACGCGCGCAGCGGTCTCGACGCCGCGGCGGTGCGGGAGCTCCGCACCACGGTCGAGCGCGCCCACAAGTCCATCCAGGAGATCGAAGCGCGGATCGGGATGGACACGGCGGCGCTCGAGGCCTGCGTGCGTGAGATCCAGCGCAACGTTCGGGCCTTGGAGCGCGCGAAGAACGAGATGATCCTCGCGAACCTCCGCCTCGTGGTCAGCATCGCGAAGCACTACTTGAACCACGGCCTGCACTTCCTGGACCTGATCCAGGAGGGCAACATCGGGCTCATGCGCGCGGTGGACAAGTTCGAGTACCGGCGCGGTCACAAGTTCAGCACCTACGCGACCTGGTGGATTCGACAGGCAATCACCCGCGCCATCGCCGACCAGGCACGCACGATCCGGATTCCTGTCCACCTGATCGAGACGATCAACAAGATCACTCGAGTGGCCCGTCAGATGGAGCAGGAGCTCGAGCGCGAGGCGCTCCCCGAGGAGATCGCGTCGCGCCTCGAGATGACGCCGGACCAGGTCCGCCGGGCGCTGAAGATCAGCCGGGCCCCCGTGTCGCTGGAGACGCCCGTCGGCGACGACGACAGCCATCTGGGCGATTTCATTGAGGATCCGGGGGCAATCAACCCCGCCGACCACACCTTCGACCAGCTCATGCGCGAGGAGACGGAGCGTGTGCTCGACACGCTCACGCCGCGCGAGGCTCGGGTCCTGCGCCTCCGCTTCGGGCTTGGGGTCCGAAGCGACCACACCCTCGAAGAGGTCGGCCAGGTCTTCGATCTGACCCGCGAGCGCATCCGACAGATCGAGGCGCAGGCGATCCGCAAGCTCAAGCAGACGCACCGGAACGGCGCGCTCCGGGCGTTCTACGAGGGCAGCAACTGACCGCAGGGGCCGGCGCAGGTCCTCCGCGCCGCGTCCAACGGCACGGACGGCGTTCGGGGCTCAGCCTCGACGCGGCAAGAGTGAAGCGAAGTGCTCGCCGAGGCGGCGCGCCAGAAGCGTGACGAGGTCGGCGTCTTCGTCCGAGAACGCGTCCCGCTGTTCCCGGTCGAGGAGCTCGACGACCCCGAACGCTTTGTTCCCGGCGAAGACCGGCGCGCACACGATCGAACGCGGGTGGTAGCCCACGGCGTCGGCGAAGCTTGCGGCGAAGCGGGGGTCGCGGCCCGGGTCGACGATGTTCAGCGTCTGTCGCTGCCGAATCGACGCACCGGCGATCCCGACCTCGAGCGGGATGCGCTGGGTGGCGACGAGGGCGGCCTTGGGCCCGCGGGCCGCCGCGAAGTAGAGGCAGCGGTCGCGGGCGTCGATCAGCAGCACCGAACCCGCGCCGGACGGCACGTGCGCACGGCCGACGTCGACGGCGAAATTGCACGCTTCGTGGATGTCGCGCCCCAGGTGCGGGAACTCCGCGAGCTCGCGCTCCAGAGCCTCCGCGCGGCGCGTTCGAGGGGCGCCCTGGGCCGCGAGGCTGGGCGAGGTCGGGCTCTCCTGTGAGGCGTCCGACCAATCTCGGGTCGAGCGGGACGCGCCCGGCAAGGTGTCACGCCCTTGAGCCGTTCGGGGGGTCCGGTCCGCCGTGGAGAAGGCACCGACTTCGTCCTCGGAGAACGGGTCGTTCAACGGCCGCTGCGTCGTGTCTTCGGTCCGCGACGCTGCGGTCGCGCGTGTGTCGGGCGGTGACTCGAACGTGGGCGTCGGCAGGCGCCAGGTGACCGTCGGGGCCGCGCGCGGGCCTCCGGACGGCGGTCGCCCCGCGCCCACACGCACGGGCATGACACGGTAGACATGCCCGGACCCCGTATCGGTCACGATGACCGACTCGTCGTCCTGGAGGTCGCAGGCGAGGTTCCGGGTCGGCGCCGGCAGTCCGGCCGCCGCCAATCCCCGCCGCAGCGCCTCGAGCCAGTTGTCCCCGTGCACGTGTTCGATGCGGGGTTGGTCCGAGCCCTGCTGCGGCATCTGGATTTCGTACTGCATGCGCGGGGGCGATGATAGGTTCCCGGCTCCGAGGGGGTCAATGCGCAGTCACGCGCTTCAGTCCCGGATGCAGCGTATTCTCTGGGAGGCAGAGCCCGGGCCGATACGCCGCGCCACAGGTCAGGCCGTGGAGGCCTGCCTGGGGTGGTGGGGGCGGCGGGAGGAGAGCCAGGCCGCGGCGTCGACGGTGCTTTGGGTGACGGGACTCCACTTCGGTGGCTCCGGGAGAACCCCGGTCACGCGCTGGCTCGCGACCCGGGCCGAAGCGCGGGGACTGAAAACCGCGGTCGTCGGGCATGGTTTCGGAGGCCACACGACGAAGGCGACGCAGGTCCTTTCGGCCGACGCGGCGGCCTTCGGGGACGAGGCCGTCGAACTCAGGCAGGCGCTGCCGCCGACCGTCTCCGTCTGGGTTGGACGACCCCGGGCGCCGCTGGTGCGCACGCTGAGCGCCGATCACGCCTGTGTCGTGGTGGACGCCGCGTGGCCGGGTCCGCCGTCCGGGGCCGGATTCCGCGTCGTCGTCGTGAACGCGGCGGCGCCCGATCGTGTCTTTCCCGCTGGGCCCGGCCGGGCCTCGTCGAGGGCCGTCTCGGCAGAAGACGTGGTCTGGCTTCATCACGTCGACCAGCCGAGCCTCGTGGCGCCCCCCCTGTGGGCCTACGAGCGCGCGCACGTGCGCAGCCGCCTCCGGATCGAAGGGCTTCGCGCGCCCGACGGTGAGCGCTCGGGCTTCGACGCGCTCCGCGGCCGCTCAATCGTCGCCCTGTCCGGGATTGCGCAGCCGGCGGCCTTCCGGTCGACCGTCGAGGCGCTCTGCCGGGCGCACGGGGCGCACCTCGTCGAGTTCAGAGCTCGCCCCGACCACCATCTCTTCACGGCCGCTGACCTGGACGGGTTGCCCGTGGGTGCCCTCCGCTTGACGACCGAGAAGGACCGAGCGCGCGGCCTGCCGCCTGAATGGTGGAGCCTCATCGTGGGGCTCGAGGTCGAGGTGCGCACGGACCATCCGGCCCTGGCGCGACTGGGCCTGGGCGTCGGCGATCGTCCGTGAGGCGCCCGCCGCTCTGGGCGAGAGGCCTCGTGGCGCTGGCGCGACGGGGCACCAGCGTCCTGTCCGCCGAGGGCCGTCGACGGCTCGGGCGACTGCTCGGGTGGGGTTGGTATCGACTGGTCCCGATACGCCGGCGCGTGGCCCACCAGCAGGTCGAGGCGCGTCTCGCCTTGTCGGCCGGAGAGGCCCGAAACCTCGTTCGCGAGATGTACCTGCTGCTCGGCGAGCGCTTCGTGGACCTCTTCGGCACGGACGCGCCCATCGAGACCATCGGGCTCGAGGCGACGCAGGCGTCGCTCGCGCCGGGATCAGGCGCCATCGTCGTGACCGCACACCTCGGCAGCTACGAACGCCTGGCCGGTGTCCCTCTGGGCTCGAGACCGATTCACATTGTCTCGAGTCGCTTCCGCGCGGGCTGGGCCCAGTCCCTTTGGGAGGCCCTGCGCTTTGGCCGCGTTTCGGTGCTCGAACCGACCCGCGCGCTCCGTTCCCTGAAGCGCCTCGTGCTCGACGGCCACGTGGTCGTCTTCATGCTCGACCAACACTCGCCGGCGCACACCGCCGTGCCGACGACTTTCCTGGGACAGACCGCGTGGACCAGCGCCACCCCCGCTCGGCTCGCCCTCTCGACGGGGGCTCCACTCGTGCCCGTCGTGACGTGGCGCGCCGATGGGGTCGACCGGGTCGAGTTCGGTCCGGTGCTGCGCCCGCGCGACGACCTGCGCCGGGCCGAGGCCATCGAAGAGCTCACGGGACGGGCGGTCGCGATACTCGAACGCGCGGTGCGCGCGCATCCCGCACAATGGCTGTGGCTGCACCGGCGATGGAAACCCGCCGGGTCAACGACCGAGCGCTTTCAGGAGCGCCGTCGCGTCCGGATGGCCGGGCGCGAGCGAGAGCACACGACGCCAGGCGCCTCGGGCGTCGTCGAGCCGTCCGAGGCGCGCGGCCGCGATGCCCAGGTTGAGCCAGGCGGACACGTCGTCGGGGGCGTCGAGCACGTGTAAACGCAAGACGGCCAGCGCGGCCGCGTCATCCCCGGAACGGCCCAGGGCGCGGGCGAGGGCACGTCGCACCTCGGCGTCGCGCGGGTGGGCGTCGAGGTGCGCCCTCAACAGGCGGACCGCCCGTGTGTCCTGTCGGGCGCTCTCGAGGGCGAGCGCCACACAACGGAGCGCCGGATCGTCGGGGGCGGGCTCCCGCGTAGGGTCGCAGGCGCCCTCGTCGACCGGGCTGGACGCCGGGTCGGGCCCACGGGCGGTGGTGCCACCCGGGACGGGCACGGGGCGGGGGCTCGTATCCGGTGGACGGTCGACGATGGCGGCGAACAGTGCGCGCCGGGCCTCGACCTCGCGGGGGGCGCACCGACGCGCCTCGGGAGTGACCTGCTGCAGCAACTCCGCGAGACGCAGCGCCGCGGGGCGGGGGAGACCCTCGGCGCCGCCGGGGAAAGACGGCTCGCCGGTCACGACTTGGAGAAGGCGCTGGTTGTCGGCTGAAGGGGGAGGCACCGGGGCGTCCCCGCGGGGCCAGGTCGCGAGGTCGGCGACGAGCCAGGCCTCGTCGCACAGCGGCAACGCGCCGAAGGTCCGGCCGATGACTCGAGCGACCTGAACGGCCTCGCTCGCGCGCAGGCCCGCAACATCGGCCACGTCCCGAACTCGGCCCAGACTCCGGACCACCGCGAACCGGGACCCGAAGCGCCCCCACGCCAACTCCTCGGGGTCTCGGGCGCGTGCGGGCGGCGCGCTGGTGAAGAGGACCACGACCTCGGCCTCGGGCCACGGCATCGCGGCCTCCTGGGTCTCGAGCGCCGCACCCAGTCGATGCACCGTGCCGCCGACGGGCTCCGTCCAGGCTCTGTACCCCTGAACCTGCAACGCCGGGCCGCTCGTGGCCTCGAGATAGGTGCTCGCCTCGGCGACGCTGGCCGCGACACGCGCCTCGACCCCGGCGGTCATGCGCCAGCCGGCGTCCAGGTAGACCCCCAGCCGCAGCGCGCGGCGCTCGGCACGCGCAGTCGGGTCTCCCGGGCGGCTGACGGACCCCGCCGGTGCCGCATCGAGCGCCTGCGCCGTGCCCAGACCTTGAAGGGCGACCCCCAGACCGCAGATCGAGACGAACAGGGCGCGCACGGCGTCACGGTAGCAGCTTTCGCGCTCAGGTCGATGGACGGACGGCGCGACCCGCGTCGTGGTCCCGCAACGGAGGAGGGGTAGGTACTGGCCGTCGGTGAGCGGAAGGGGTAAGAGCCTCCCTGTGACAGCCAAGGCCCTCCCACGACTCCTCGTGGTCGATCCGGACCACCGCACCGTTGCGCTCGCACGCGACCTCTTCGGGGGCGGTGCCTTCGAGGTCCATGGACTCGACCGGGGGGATACCGCCCTGGAGAGCCTCCGACGAGAGTCGACGGCGGTCCTGTTGACGGAGACGAGCTTGCCGGGGATGGACGGCATTACCCTGATCCGGCTCGCCCGACGAGAGCGTCCCGACCTCGTCTGTGTGGTGCTGACCGCGTCGCCGTCGTCTCAGGGCGCCGTCGAGGCGCTTCGACTCGGGGTCGACGACTACGTCGTGAAGCACGGGGACACCGCGGACCACTTGCGGGACTCTGTCCATCGTGCGTTGCGTCGGCGCATCCATCGTTCCGAAACCGACCGCCTCATGGTCGAGCTCACGCACCTCAACGAGCAGTTCCTGCAGGGGATGGCGTCGCTCCAGCGCGAGAACCTCGAGCTCGAAGCCCGCGCCCGACCCGCGCCTCGACAGGGCTTCAGGGTGCTCATCGTGGACGATGACCGACCGATCGTTGCGGTCCTGGAGTCGCTCCTGCTCTCGCAGCCCGGCGTGGAGGTCGAAGGGGTCTACTCGGTCGAGGCCGCACGGATGGCGCTTGCGGCCTCGCCGTTCGACCTGGTGCTCAGTGACCTCCACCTGGGGAGCGAGAGCGGCCTCGACGTGCTCTCGGCGGCCAAGGTCCTCGACCCGCCTCCCGCGGTCGTCCTGATGACGGGCTACGCCTCGGTGGAGACCGCGGTTCAAGCGGTGGAGCAGGGCGCCCAGGGCTACCTGAACAAGCCGTTCACCGACCTGAACGTCGTGCTCGGCAAGGTGCTCGACACGAAGGAGACCGTAGAGCGAGAGCGCCGTGAGGCGGCCTGGATGGAGGCCATCCGGGCGCGCAACTCCGAATTCCTCTCTCGCTATCGACTCCTCAAGACCAAGCTCGTCACACTACAGCGAGAGGGCCCTTCGGCCCGGGATTGACGCGCCGCATGTCGATGCACCTCGAGGCCCCGCCGGACTATGCCCTTGCCGTCCTCGAGCGCCTCGAGCGTGCGGGCCACGAGGCCTACTTCGTCGGAGGGTGTGTCCGTGATCGCGTGCTCGGTCGTCCCGTCGGAGACTGGGACGTGACGACGCGGGCCCACCCCGAGGAGGTCGTGGCGCTCTTTCCGCGGGTCGTGCCGACGGGCCTGAAGCACGGCACGGTCACGGTGCTGAGTGAGGGCGAGCCCGTGGAGGTCACGACCTACCGGGTCGAGCTCGGCTACACGGACGGGCGGCGCCCCGATGAGGTGGCGTTCAGCCCGCACCTGGCGCTCGACCTGGAGCGACGCGACTTCACGATGAACGCGATGGCGTGGAACCCGATTCGAGACACCTTCGTCGATCTGCACGCGGGACTCGAAGACCTCGCTCGTCGGCGCGTGCGTGCCGTCGGGCGCGCCGAGGCCCGCTTCGGCGAGGACGGACTGCGCGCCTTGCGCGCGGTGCGCTTCGCAGCCGTGCTCCAGCTCGAGATCGACCCCGAGACCGCGGCGGCCATCTCGCCGACACGTCCCGTCTTTCGACGCGTGAGCGCGGAGCGGGTGCAGGTCGAGCTCTTCAAGCTCATCCTCGGCCCCGACGCGGGTCGAGGCGTTCACGTGCTGCACCAGACAGGTCTTCTGGAAGACATCCTCGGAACGGTGTCGCCGCCGGACGTCGTGGCGGCGTGCGCGGCGATCGACCGAGCCCCCTTCGAACTCGAGGTCCGACTCGCGATCCTGCTGCGCGGTCTGAGCCCCGAGCACTCGGCGAACGCGCTGGAGCGCCTGAAGCCGGGGAATGGGCTGCGCGCTCGGGTGGGGTCGATTCTCCAGGCGCTCCGAGGCGTCGATCCCGGGCCGGAGCGACCCGAGGCCGAGGTCCGCTCGCGGGTCGCGGCGCTCGGGCGCGACACCTTTCGCGCCTACCTCGCGGCCTCGACCGCATCGAGAGAGCCCGACAGGATCGCCTTCGGGGAGCGCGCGGTGAGTCTCGGAGCCCTCGACGGGCCGCTCTCGGTGAAGGAACTCGCGCTCGACGGTCGGGAGGTCCAGCGTGTGCTCGACGTCGGCCCGTCCCGACGTATCGGTGTCCTCTTGGAGCGCCTCTTGATGCACGTCCACGCTCACCCGGAAGAGAACACCCCCGAGGCCCTCCGGCGCGCGGTCGTGCGCCTCGACGGCGAGGTCGCCGACGGCCCTACCGAGACAGCGCGATGAAGCTCCTCCACATCGAGGATCGACGGGAGAACCGTCTCCTCGTTCGCAAGCTCCTCGAGATCGCCGGCCACGAGGTCGTGGACACGACAGACGGCCTCTCGGGCGTGCAGCTCGCCGCGACGGCGCAGCCCGAGCTCGTGCTCGTCGACATCAACTTGCCCGGGCTGGACGGGTACGAGGTCGTCACCAAACTCCGCGGTATGCCGGCCCTCGAGAATGTGCCCATCGTGGCCGTGACGGCCGAGGGGGATCGGGATCGGGCGCTCGCGCTGGGCTTCGATGGTTTCATCGCCAAGCCGATTCAGGTCGGCACTTTCGAGGCCGAGCTGCGGGCGTTTTTGACGGGCCGGCGGGAGCGCATCGCCGAGGGCGACCGGGCTCGGCACCTCGAGGACCAGAACCGTCGGACCGTAGACCGCCTCGAGGAGAAGGTGCGCGCGCTGACCATCGCGAACGAACGGCTTCGTGAGGTCGACAAGCTGAAGATGGAGGTGTTGCGCAACGTGAGCCATGAGCTCGCGACCCCGATGACGCCCCTCATCGGCTACGCCAAGATGCTCGAGCGCGCGGAGCTCGGCCCCGTGTCCGAGGCCCAGGCGCGCACGCTCGAGCGCATGCGCGGGTCGCTCGTACGCCTGAACACGATCATCCAGAACCTGCTCGCCGTGACACGATTCGCCACGGGGAGCGTCACCCTGGAACGCACCGCGGTGAGCTGCAGCCGGCTCATCGAAGACGCCATTGCGCGAAACGCCGCGTTCGCGCGGGAGCGCGAAACGACCTTGGCCCTGGCGGCGACTCTGCCCACCGAGCCTGTCCTCGCGGACGCGCCGAAGCTGGTGGACGCGCTCTCCCACCTGGTCGACAACGCGCTCAAGTTCAGCCCGACCGGGAGCCGCGTCGACGTCGAGGCCACGATCCTCGTCGACGGAGAAGGGGACCGGCGCATCCTCGAGATCACGGTCGTCGACGATGGACCGGGCATCCCCGCGGGGCTTCGCGAGCGCGTCGTCGAGCCGTTCTACCAGGCCGATGGGAGCCCGACACGGGCCGCGGGCGGTGCCGGACTCGGCCTGGCCATCGCCGAGCGAACCGCCGCGTTGCACGGGGGGCAGCTTCGCATCGAAGACGCTGCCGGCCGGGGCGCGCGCATCAGTCTGCGGGTGCCGACGCGGCCTCCCGTAACGGACTGACGCCCGCCCTGCCGTGCTGCGCTGCGGAATCGCGGGGAGCCTGCTAAACTGCTCGCCCCGTGATGCCCGCCTACTTCGACCACAACGCCTCGGCACCGATGGATGGCGCCGTCCAGGAAGGGCTGACGCGGCACCTCGCCGCGCCCCCCGGCAACCCGAGCAGCGTGCACAGCCATGGGCGCGCGGCGCGAACGGCGCTGGAGCGAGCGCGGCGCGCGGTCGCTGACCAACTGGGTGTGAAGGCGACGGAGCTGGTCTTCACGAGCGGGGCGACCGAGGCCCTCCACCTGGCGATCGGAGGCCTCGTCCCTCGCGGCGGTCACGTGGTCTCGACCGCGGTCGAGCACGCCGCCGTGGACGGCGCGTTGGCCGTCGCGGGGGCGGTCGTCGACCGCGTTGTTCCCGATACGCGCGGTCGCCTCGCGCCCCAGGATTTTGTCGAACGGCTGCGCGTCGACACCCGGCTGGTGGTCTGCATCGGCGCCCAGAACGAGATCGGTACGCTCTCGCCCGTCGCCGAGGTCGCCGACCGCGTCGCCCCGGTCCCGGTGCTCTGCGATGCTACGCAGATGTGGGGTCGCGTGCCGTTGAACCCGCACTCGCTCGGGGTGTCGTTGATGGCGCTGTCCGGCCACAAGGTCGGGGCGCCGGCGGGCATCGGGCTCCTGTGGGTGCGCCCGGGTGTCTGCCTCGCGCCCGTCCAACGGGGCGGCGTGCAGGAGCGCGAGCGCCGTTCAGGCACGGAGAACCTGCTCGGGGCCGTCGGTCTTGGGCTCGCCGCCGAGCAGATCGAGCGGCGCCTTGCGGAGATGCCCCGGATCCGCGCGCTGCGAGACCGGTTGCGCGCGGGCCTCGAAGCGCTGGAGCCAACCCTCCAGGTCCATGGTGAGCCCACGACAGGGCTGCCCAACACACTCTCTTTCCGCGTGCCCGACCTCGACGGTGACGCGTTGCTCGCCGCGTTCGACCTCGAGGGCTTCAGCCTCTCGAGTGGCTCGGCGTGCGCTTCGGGCGCGCTGGAACCCTCACCCGTGCTCCTGGCGCTGGGTCTCTCCGCCCGAGAGGCGCGTCGAGGACTGCGGATTTCCCTGGGCGCCGAAAACACGGACGACGAGGTCGAGCGTTTTCTCGCCGCGTGGCCCGGCGTCGTCGCACGGATCCGGGACGCCGAGGTGGCGGCATGAGCGCAGGGCAACGCCTTCGTGTCGTGGTCGCCATGAGCGGCGGCGTCGATTCGTGTGTGGTCGCCGCGCTCATGCACGAGGCCGGGCACGACGTCGTCGGCCTGACGATGAAGCTGCGGGACTCGACCGCCGCTGAGCGCGCCGGAGGCAGCGGCTCGTGCTGTTCCGCCGACGACACCCGCGACGCCCGCGAGGTGTGCGACAGGCTCGGGGTGCCGCACTTCGTCGTCGACTACCGGGATGCCTTTCGCAAGGCCGTCATCGAGCCGTTCGCGCGCGCCTACCTCGAGGGTCAGACGCCGAATCCATGTGTCTTGTGCAACGACCACCTCAAGTTCGCGGCGCTGCTCGGGCGCGCGAAGGCCCTGGGGGCGGATGTGCTCGCGACCGGGCACTACGCGCGGGTCGAAGGGGACGCGGCCTCAGGCTGGACCTTACGACGGGCCGTCGACGAGTCCCGAGACCAGTCCTATTTTCTCTTCGGCCTGAACCAACGCGCGCTCTCCCGCGTGTGGTTCCCCCTGGGCGGGATGGAGAAGACCGCGGTTCGTGCGCATGCGCGGCGTTTCGGTCTCGATGTGGCCGACAAACCCGACAGCGAGGACATCTGCTTCGTGCCCGACGGCGACTACGCCCGGGTGGTGTCCGAGGTCCTCGAGTCACGCGGCCTCACGGCGCCTGGACCCGGCCCCATCGTCGACACCGCGGGTGAGGTCCTCGGCGAGCATCGCGGCGTACACCACTTCACGGTGGGCCAACGCCGCGGGCTCGGCGTGGCCCGTGGAGAGCGCTTGTACGTGCTGAGCGTCGATGCGCCCACGGCGACGGTGGTCGTCGGCGACGCCGAAGCGCTGAGGTCGAGCGGGTTTCTCGCTCGGGACGCGTCCTGGGTCGATGTGGGGCCCTCGGAGGGCGGGCTGGACTGCACCGTCCGGATTCGTTCTCGGCACCGCGGCGCCCGCGCACGCGTCGAGGTCGACGGCTCCGGCCTGCGCGTTCACTTCTCGAGTCCCGAGCCCGCGGTCACTCCGGGCCAGGCCGCGGTCTTCTACGAGGGTGACCGTGTGCTGGGCGGCGCTTGGATCGCCACCCCCTTCTCCGAGGCACCTCGCGCGTGAGCGCGCTCTCCGCACGGACCGTGGCCATCGAGCGCCTGAGGGGCCTGCTGGGGTACCCCGCGGACGACCTCGGCCGGCTGCCGGAAGCGCTCACGCACAAGTCCTATGCGAACGAAACGGGAGAACCCGGCGACAACGAGCGGCTCGAGTTTCTCGGGGACGCCATCGTCGGCCTCGTCGTGGCCGAGGCGCTGATGGCCCGACATCCCGGCGCGACCGAGGGCCAGCTCAGCCGCTGGCGCGGGGGCATCGTGAACGCGCGGTCTCTCGCGACGTTCGCGCGGGGTCGGGGGCTCGGAGAGGCTTTGCGGGTCGGGCGCGGCGAGGAGCTGACGGGGGGGCGCAACAAGGAGACCCTCCTTGCGGACGCTTACGAGGCCGTGGTCGGCGCGCTCTATCGTGACCAGGGCCTCGAGGCCGCGCGACGCTTCGTGCTCGAGGACGCGTTGCCTCGGGTCGAGGAGGCGGACGTCGCGCAGGCGCGTCCCGACGCCAAGACGGCACTCCAGGAGCTCGTCCACGCTCGGTGGCGCATGTCCCCAAGCTACACGCTGCTCGAGACCACCGGCCCCGACCACGAGAAGCTGTTCACCGTCCAGGTGGAGGTCGGCGACGCCGTGACGACCCGCGGCGTAGGGCGTTCGAAGAAGCTGGCCGAGCGCGACGCCGCTCAGGCCGCGCTCGAGGCGCTCAGCCCAGACCCTTCAGCCGACGAATCCGCTCCATCTGCTGCTGGTAGCGAATCTCCCAGTCGGCCGTACCCTCCTGCAGATTCTTGATCTGCTTGCGCACCTCTTCGTCGAGCGGATCCGTCGTCGACATGTGGCGCTTGAGGACGGGGGCGATGGCGGCGCGGAGGTCGTGGTCCTCCGCGAAGACCTCGGAGACGTGCCCCGTGTGGAGCAGAGTCTCGATGAGCTGGTTCGCGACGTAAGCGACCGCGTCGTCGTGGATCCCGAAGCGCCGCTTCTCGGCGAGCTGCTTCTTGATCTTCTGGTGCTGCGTGTAGTCGAGGCCGCGCTCGGACGCGAGGTCCTTGGCTTCATCGGTGAGCTGGCGGTCGGTGCGAAGGTACTCCTTGAGCACCGACTCCACGTCGAGTTCGACCTCGGCGCGAGAGGTCGGTTCGATCTCCACGAGCTCCTTCACCAGCAGTGTATCGACGATCTCGCGTGTGATGGTGCCGACGCGGGAAGCGTGCAAGCGCATGGGGACTCCTGGCGGGCAAAAAAGCGCGCGGTCAGATAGCACGACGTCGGGCGTGCGTAAAGGCGACCCTGCGCGGCGAACCCGTCAGGAGAACTGCAGACAGGGGATGGGTCGATCGACCACGCTGACCTCGATCCGGTCGCGGGTGCCCATCGCATCGCCGCCGATCTGGAGAGGGGCGGGGCCATCGAGCTCGACCTTGCATCCCGAGAGCTGGAAGTCCCAGAGACGCGGGTGCTCGAGCCGCCCTTGCCAGGCCTGCGGCAACCGCGCGACCGCCGCCATCGGGTGGAGGTCGATGACCCGGAAGTGGAAGAGCCCGGGCGTCCGGTCGGCGAAGGGCAGGATCTTGAACTTGAAGCCGTAGTAGGGCGTGGTGCCGAAGCATCCGAGGCGCGCGCGGCCCTGGTAGACGAGGGCGCCCGGCGCGAAACGCTCGACGACGTTGCCGTCGTGGTCGAGCCTGAAGCCGGTCCCCCCGGTGTTCGTGACGCGGATCTGCCAGCTCGGCTGGCGCATCACCAGCTCGGGCACACTCTTGCCGACGCCCGCGATCAGGTAACCCATCACGTTCTTGAACATCGCCCGCGTGATCGGGCTCTGCTCGGCGGCCCGCTTCATCTGGTCGTAGTTGTTCAGAATGAAGGCGTCCCACCCGAAACCGAAAAACGGCGTCCGACGACCGTCGACGACGTCCATCAGGTAGAGCGACTTCACCGGCGCCGTGCGCGCCTTGGCCAGGTCCTCGCGGAAGTCGCCGGCGCCGAAGAAGTCGGCCACGCCATTGCCCGTCCCGAGCTTCAAGATGCCGAACTTCGGACATCGGCGGCTGCCCGTCTCGTCGAGTCGCCGAACGACCTGGTCGATGGTGTTCACGACCGTGCCGTCTCCACCGCCGGTGAAAACGAACGCGTAGCCGGCGTCGGCGACGCGGCGTGTGACGAACGCGGCCTCTTCCAGGCTCTGCGTGTAGAAGACGTCGGCGTCGGGGACGACGCGTTGAACCTCGGACCGGACGTACGGCGATACCCGCCGCGCGTTGGCGTTGAGGATCACGGCGGTCCGGCCGCTTGCGGAACCGACCTCGCGGGCTTCGTCGTCGGAGTGCGCGTCGTGCGCAAGAGAAACGGCGGTCATCGGGGAGCCTCGTTCCGGGGGTCGGGGGCGCACTCGGTTGCAAGGAGCGCGCCGTGGGTCGCGGGCTCCGGGGCGGGCGTCGATGCTGGCCCTCGGCACGCGCGGTGCGTAACGCGCTTCGCACCTTGTCCATGACCGGTGCGTGTCGGCCGTGGCAGTCGGGCGCCGAACCTTGATATGTACGCGCCCGATGTCCGTGCGTTCCGAGATCGTGCTCGTCGGGGCGGGCCGCTTCGGGGCCGTGCATGCCGCCAAGATTGCGTTCGAGCCGACCGCCCGTCTCGTGGCGGTGTGCGACCCCGCTCTGGAGAGGGCCCACGCCGTGGCGGGGCGATGGGGGGCCGCGGCCTTCGGCAGCCTCGAGAGCGCCCTGGCGCGTCACCCAGGCCTGGACGCCTGTGTCGTCGTCACCCCGCGACCGGCGCTCGCGCCCGTCGCGCTGACGGCCCTGCGTGCCGGCCTTCATGTCCTCGTCGAGAAGCCGGGCGCGGCCAGCGCTTCGGAGTTCGAGGCGCTGGTGCACGCCGCGCGCGTCGCCAATCGCCGCCTGCACGTCGGGTACGTCGAGCGCTTCCACGAAGCGCGCCCGCCCGAGTCGGACTGGCTCGTGACCCGTCGCTCGGTCGGGCGGGAGCTCGGCGTGGAGGAAGCCGTCTCCGACCGTCTTTGCCACGACCTCGACGCGGCGGATCGTGTTCTGGGCCCAGGGTGTGAGGTCGTTCGCGCCGGTCACTCCGGTGCCCGTATCTGGCTCGAGCTCGAAACGACCCGAGGCCGGCGCGGACGCCTCGTGCTGGTGGCGTGCTCCGAAGACCTGCGTCGTTGGCGGACCCCGGGTCGCCACGGGGATACACGCCGCACATCTTGGCCCGATCCGCTGAGCGCGCAGTGGTCGGCCTTCTCGGCGGCGTGTCGTGGCGCAGAGGCCCCGCAGCTCGCCACGTTCGAGTCGAGCGCGCGCGTTTGGCGGCTGCTCGCCCGCGCCGAAGCCTTGTTGGTCGGGGACGACGTGCAAGCGGTTCGCGCGGTTCCGTGAGTGGGCTCGGACCGCTCGCGGGGAAACGTTTGCTCGCAGTCGCGGGAGAGCCCTCGGGCGACGCCCTGCTCGCGCCGGTCGTACGTCGTTTGGTGGCCGTCGGGGCACGGGTCGAGGGCTTGGGCGGGCCGTTGGCCGTCGCGGCGGGCCTGGTGCCGACCGTGCCGTACGAAGGGCTCGCGGCCCACGGCCTGACGGAGGCGCTGCGTGTGGTGCCTCGAACGCTCTCCGCTCTTTCGGCGCTGAGAGCCCGAGTCCCCGGTGTCGACGGCCTGCTGCTGGTCGACTTCCCCGAGGTCGGACTCCGGCTTGCGGCCACGGCGCACGCCCTGGGACGTCCCGTCGCGTACCTGGCACCTCCGCAGGTGTGGGCCTGGCGGTCGCATCGAGCGGCGGCCCTCACGCGCGTCGATTGGGTCGGCTGCCTCTTCGCGTTCGAGGTCCGTCGGCTCGCCGAGTTGGGTGTGGCGGCCACCTGGGTCGGACACCCGGCGGCTGCGTGCGCGCCCCTTGCGCAGCCGGCTCGGGACGGTCCGCGCGCCATCGCGCTGTTGCCGGGGAGTCGTTTGCCCACGGCGCCTCGACTCGCACGCCTGATGGTCCAGGCCCTCGGACGCTACGCGGAACGAAACGGGCCGGTGCGGGCCCACGTCGGGTGCGCCCCGTCCCTCGCGCCGTCGACCCTGCGGGCAGCGACCGCGGCCGACCGGGTCGGGGTCGAGGTCGTGCTGCATCAGGGCGCTGCGGCGGCGCTCGCGCAGGCCGAGGTCGCCCTCGTGGGCATGGGCACGGCGACCCTCGAGGCCGCGCTCGCGCGCCGACCCTTCGTGGGGGTGGCGAAGCTCTCACCCCTGTCCGAGGCCCTCGCGCGCCGGTGGGTCCGGGTCTCACGGTTCGCCTTGCCGAACCTGGTGCTCGAGCGAGACGTCTTCCCCGAGTGCGTGGGCCCGACCGCGACGCCCGAGGGCCTCGCCGACGCGCTCGGTCGCCTGGAGAGGCACCAGAGCGCGCTGCTCGACGCATGCGATGCCGTCCGCGTGGCCGTCGAGAGCCCGTCGGGGCCAGGCGGATTCGAGCAGGCGGTCGTGCGGGGGTGCGCGGAGATGTTCACGAGAGCCCCCAGGTTTGGGTATGGTCCCGGCCGATGAAGCCCCTCGTCATCGTGCCGACCTACAACGAGGCCGAGAATCTGCCTCGCCTGCTCGACCGCGTCTTCGACGCTCTGCCCGCGGGTGAGGTGCTCGTCGTGGACGACAACTCACCGGACGGCACTGGGAGGCTCGCCGACGAGCGTGCGTCTCGCGAGTCTCGGCTGCATGTGCTTCATCGGGCGGGCAAAGAGGGGCTGGGCAAGGCCTACCTCGCGGGCTTCGCCTGGGCCCTCGAGCGCGACTACACCCACATCTTCGAGATGGACGCGGACTTCAGCCACGACCCGGCCATGCTGCCGAAGTTCCTCGAGGCCGCCCGCGACGCCGACCTCGTGTTGGGGAGTCGATGGGTCGAAGGCGGAGGCACCGTCGACTGGCCCTTGTCGCGACAGCTGGTCAGTCGCGCGGGCAGCCTTTACGCGCGGACGATCCTCGGCGTCGAGGTCCGCGACCTGACGGGCGGCTTCAAGTGTTTCAACCGCCGGGTTCTCGCGGCCCTCGACCTCGACTCGATTCAGACCCGAGGCTACGGGTTCCAGATCGAGCTGACCTACCGCGCCCACACCCAGGGCTTCAAGGTCGTCGAGATTCCCATCCAGTTCGCCGACCGTGTCGCCGGGCAGTCCAAGATGTCCGCCCGCATCATGACCGAGGCCTTCACGATGGTCTGGAAGCTGCGATTCGGCGGCACGAGATGAACCGCGGGCCGCGAGGCGCCTCCGCGATGGCCGAGAGGCGACGCGGAGTCTACACTGGCGACCGCGAAGGGTAACGACAAGGGGGGGAAGACCGTGGGCGAAGTCGCGATCGGCATCGACCTTGGAACGAGCAACAGCGTGGTCGCCGTGCTCGAGAACGGCAAACCACGCGTCATTCCGAACGAGTGGGGCGAGCTGATCCACCCCTCGATCGTGCACTTCGAAGCGGACGGCGAGTTCACCGTCGGCTCGCGGGCAAAAAAGAAGCTGATGCTGGACCCCGAGAACACGGTCTACAGCTTCAAGCGCCTGATCGGCCGCTACTTCTTCAGCCAGGAGGTGAAGAAGTCCCGGGAGCTTTTCCCTTACCGGCTCGTCGAAGGCGCCAATCGCGACGTCCGCATCGAGGCCCAGGGTCGTGTCTATCCGATCTCGGAGGTCTCGGCCGTCGTCCTGAAAGAGATGAAGCGGATCTCCGAGAACGACCTCGGCCAACCGGTCACGAAGGCCGTGATCACGTGCCCCGCGCACTTCACGGACAGCCAACGCCAGGCCACGAAGGACGCGGGACGCATCGCGGGCCTCGAGGTCCTGAAGATTCTGAACGAGCCCACCGCCGCGGCGCTCGCTTACGGCTACGACAAAGGCCTGAAGCAGCGCGTCGCCATCTACGACCTCGGCGGCGGCACCTTCGACATCACCGTGCTCGACATCGACAAAGACGTCTTCGAGGTCCGGTCGACCGCAGGCGACACCTTCCTCGGCGGCGACGACTTCGACGCTCGGATCATGGACTACCTGATCACGGCCTTCCACGAGCAGACGGGCATCGACCTCCGGCAGGACCGGATGGCCATGCAGAAGCTCAAGGAGCACTCGGAGTGGGCGAAAATCCAGCTCTCCGAGGTCGATCGCATCGAGGTCTCGATCCCCGACATTGCGCGGGACGCCGAGGGCTCGCTGACGCTGTCGGCGCTGCTCACGGTGAAGCAGCTCGCGCAGATGACCTATGACCTCGTGCAGAAGACGTTCAAGGTCTGCGACGAGGCGATGCAGTCGGCCGGCTTCAACGTCTCCGACGTCGACGGCGTCGTACTCGTGGGCGGGCAGACGAAGAGCCGCTTCATCCACTCGGCGGTCGAGGCGTACTTCAGCCAGGCCGTCCAGGCGAGCGTGAACCCGGACGAGGTCGTCGCCGTCGGCGCCGCCATCCACGCGCACCAGCTCGTGAACCGCAAGCGCGACGCCGTGCTGATCGACGTCACCCCGCTGACGCTCCGCGTCGGCACGGTCGGTGGGTACACCGACGTCGTCATTCAGAAGAACACTCCGATCCCGGTCGAGCAGAGCAAGACCTTCGTCACGGCCTCGGACCAGCAAGAGAAGGTTCGCATCCGGATCTACCAGGGCGAGTCCCGCGAGAGCGAGCACGACACCTTGCTCGGGGAGTTCGAGTTCAGCGGGTTCCGCATCGCTCAACGCGGCGAGGTGGAGGTCGTCGTCACCTTCGACATCGACGCCAACGGCATCGTGAAGGTGAGCGCGGTCGAACGCGAGAGCGGGGCTCAGGCACGGACGACGGTGACGTTCTCTCAGAACCTCTCGGAGCAGGAGCTTCGTCAGCTCTCCGCGCCGGCCTAGGCGCCCAGAAACGAAAAACCCTCTCGGGGGGCCGAGAGGGTTATGGGTGCGAAAGGTGGGGGTCGAACCCACACGCCCTAACGGGCACAGGAACCTGAATCCTGCGCGTCTGCCAATTCCGCCACTTTCGCGAACAGCCGGCGCTCTATAACCGAGTCCTCCGAGGGTGTCAATGGAGAACGCGAGCGTTCTGATCATCGACGACGATCGTTTCAATCGTCGTCTGTACCAGGACCTGCTCGAGGCCGAGGGTTTGACCGTGCGTGTCGCCGCCAGCGCCGACGACGGCTTGAGCGCCGCGATGGAGATGCCGCCGGACCTCATCGTGATGGACATCGAGATGCCGGGCATGGACGGGCTCTCGGCGACCCGAGCGCTGAAGGAGAACCCGCGCACGCGGGGCGTGCCCGTGCTGATCATCACGGCGCAGGCCATGCGTGCGCAGGCGAGCGATGCGCTCGCGGTCGGCGGCTCGGCCTTCTTGCGGAAGCCGCTGCAGTTCCCCGAATTCCAGCTCACCGTTCAGCGACTGTTGTCCGTCGCTGCTCGTTGAAGCGCGCGGCGTCGCCGGGCCACCCACAGAAGTCCGACGAACGCGAGCCACGGTGCCGGCTGCCGGCCCGCCCCACCGAACGCGCAGCCGCTCGACGCGCCGCTCGACCCACCCGTGCGGGTCGCGCCTGGGCCCGTGGGCGGCGCGC
Organism: Bradymonadia bacterium; assembly: GCA_049318805.1. GTDB lineage: Bacteria > Myxococcota_A > Bradymonadia > UBA7976 > UBA1532 > CANLBD01. The sequence goes on along the minus strand of JBMOFP010000019.1, from coordinate 26,906 downwards.
CGGCCTCTGCCCCGACCGTGGAGGCATCGAGGTCCGACGGGTCTCTTCCACCGGCGTCGTCGAGCCCACTGGAGGCGTCTTCCGTCTCGGGGTCTGGCTCCGAAGTGCCCTGGTCGTCCGGCGCGCCGCGGGCGTCCGGCGGGAGGCCTCCGTCCGTCTCGGTCGGCGCGGGCTCGGGGATGCAAGTCGGCGTCGGCCGGCTGAAGATGTTGGCCTCGCCGCACACGAGGCCGTCGGGGCAGTCCGAATCACGCTCGCACGGGCCGGCGCAAGCGCCGCGCAGGCATACGCCCGAAGCGCAACCGCCGCCATTCTGGCACCGAGTCCCGGGCGCTCCGCCCGCCCCGAGGCCGCACTCGCTGACCGTCGCTTGTCCCGTGTTCCTGAAACGACACTCGAGGCCCTCTGGACAGTCCCTGGGGGCGCCGCAGGGGCGGGTGTCGAGCGCACACGCCTGCACCTCGGCCTCGAAGCCGTCGAACTCGACAGGCACACCCGAGCACTGGAAGGGGGCAGGGCAGTCGCCGTCGTTGTCGCACGTCGCCGTGCAGAGCCCGTCGAGGCACAGCCCGCCCGCGCACGTGTCGGCGTTTCGACACCTCTCGCCGACACCGTCCCCCTCGCTCGGCGCGCAATAACGAAGGGGGCGCTGCTCCGAAGGGTGCTCGGTCACGAGACACACCGCACCGGCCCCACAGTCGTCGATGTCGTCTTCACACAGGTCAATCGCCGCGCAGGTCCGGTAATTGACCGGCCCCGGGAGTTGCTGTGGGGCGCAGATGAGGTCGCCTGGACAGTCCGCGTCGGTCCGGCAGACAGCCGAGCAGGTGCCGTTCTCGAGGCAAAGGCCGTTCGCGCACCCGTTGTCGCAGTAGTCCGCGTCGGGATCGCATCGTTGCCCGGGACGGGCCACGCCCAAGGGCGCGCTGCACTGCACCGCGACGCTCTCGTCGGAGCGCGCGAGGACCTGGCAGACCTCGCCGCCGGCGCAGTCCGGCGTGCGTTCGCAGTCCGCGCCCAGCGCGGGGTCATAGATCGTGCAGACCGCGTCGAGATCATCGCGGGACAGGTCTCGACGCACACGCTCGACGATCGTGGGGTACATCACCGCGAACTCGGACGGACTGTGGTCGAGCCCGAGCAGGTGGCCGATCTCGTGGAGCGCGACGGTCTCGATGTCCGCCTCGTCGACGTTCACGGCGTCGGACCACGCAACGGTCACGGCGTTGAAGGTGATGTCGGACTCGACGATGACGCCGGTGCAGAAGACGCCCACGTGGAGCGTGAAGGCCAGAACGGAGTCCGGATCCACGTCTCGCGGGAGGGCCCGCGTCTCGAATCGCAGGACGTTCTGCCCGTCTTGCGCGGGCGTGTCCGCGTCCCGGCCCTGCGGATCGCGGGAGAATTGCAGCGTCGAGCAGTCCTGCTCCCACGTCGTGAAGGCGCGGTCGATCGCCGCCCGGACGCGGGCGACCGGCACCCCCGGCGCGCCGCCCCCATGCACGTGATAGAGCACGTCCGTGTGGGTCGTGAACCTCAAGCCGAGGGCGTCCCGGGCGCTCGGATCGACCGTGAGCTGGTTCCACCCGACCAGACAAGGTGCCACGACGAGAAGGAGAGTCCAGGGGACGAGTCGACGAAGGTCCATTACCACTCCCGAGCGGTCCGCGCGGAGGCTCGACGCCGGACGCCGAATTGGGGTTAAGGTACCGCAACGTCGTCGGGGAAGGTGAGGTTCCGGTGCCGCGTTGCGCCTTATGGGTCTTCTTCGGGCTGTGCGCGCCGACCGTCTCGGTCGCGCAGACGCGCTATGACGTGCCGGGTGAGCTGCGGATGCGGGTCGAGTCCGTCTCGGACTCGACGCTGGACGACCGGGGCACCCGGTCTGGCGGCCAGACGCGCGGGCGCCATCGGTTGCGGATAGACCCGACGATCTCAGGGCGCATCTTCGATGTGCGGCTTCAGCTCGATCTTCAGTCCGGGCAGTCCTTCGGCGAGATCGCCGACGACGGCGCAACGTTCGTGGACCGGCGCGACGGCGATCCACTCGACCGCTACGACGGCTGGCAGCGCTTCTTGCCCCGGCAGGCGTGGTTCGAGCTCCGGACCCCGGTCGGCATCATCCGGGCCGGACAGATGGCGAGTCAGTGGGGCCTCGGGCTCGTCGCGCATGATGGTGAGCGCGAAGCGACCGTCGACGATCGGGGGCGACCTCGACCGCACGTCTATGGTGACCCCTGGACCGGAGACCTCGTGGACCGAGTCCTCATCGCGACCCGCCCGTTCGCCGCGGTCGGCGACGGTGTGCTGGCACCGCTGACGCTCGCGCTGGGCGCGGACTCGGTGTGGGAGGACGACAACGCCAACGTCCTCGACGGAGACGAGGCCTACCAGCTCGTTGGCTCACTGTTCCACCGGGGGCGCGCGCACTTTCTGGGGACTTACGGCGCGTGGCGAACACAGACGGACGCGGACGGGGAGACGCTCGAGGTGCTGGTCTCGGACGCTTTCGCCCGAGGCAGCTTCGACCTGCCCGGCGGTCGATGGGCCCTGACCCTGGAAGGCGAAGCGGCGCTGGTGACCGGTGAGACGACACGTCTGCGGACGGAGGCGGCGCCCGGTGGGGTCGAGGTCCTTCAACTCGGGGGCCTCGCTCGGATCCACCTGTCCGACGCGCGGTCGCGCTGGGTCCTCGCTCTCGAGGGAGGCTACGCGTCCGGGGACGCGAACGTCGACGACGAGAGGGCCTCGACCTTCACGTTCGACCAGAATCATCGTGTGGGCCTCGTGCTCTTTCCCGAGCTCCTGCGTCGTGTGTCTCTCGTGGCTGCGGAGCGCGCGGCGGACCCTGCCCGAGCGGGGCAGCCCCCGAGCGGGGTCGACCAGCTGCCCACCGACGGCGCCGTGCGCAACGCCGTGTATGCGCAACCGAGCTGGACCTGGCGTCCAGGCCGTTGGACCCTGGCGACGTCTGCGCTGTTCGCCTGGGCGGCGTCGGCTTTCGAAGATCCGGCTTCGACCTTCGAGACCGGCGGCTTCGGCCGAAATCCCTGGGGCGAACCTGCCGCTCGATTCTACGGCGTCGAGCTCGACGCGGCCGCGCTCTACCGGTGGCCCGTTTCGCCGTTGCGCTCGGTCGAGGTGGGGATCGAGGGGGGTGTCTTCATGGCCGGGGCCGCCCTCGAAGGCCTGGGTCAGGGGCCCGAGAGCAAGGTCTCCGCGCGGGTGGACGTCGCGTTCTGAGGCCGGATTCTGGCCGACCTGAGCGGGGTCGGCTTTTGTTGACAGCCGCCGACCCTCGAACCGAAAATCCGCAGAACCACGCAAAACTCAACGCTTTTTTCCTCGGAGCCGAATGGCGCAGCGCCCAAAGGGCCCACCTGCCGGGACGACGCCGAATCGACCGAGCCCACCGCCGGTAGCGCAGGCGGAGCTCAGTTGGAGTCACCTCGCCGACCTGGATGCACCCGCCCCGGGAAGAGGGCAGGCCGCGTCCGGTGGGGGCGGGGCGGTCGGGGCCCTCGAGGGCTCAGGTGGCCTCCTGGGTGTGGACTCGGGCCTTCTTCGGGTGATCGAGTCCGACGATTCACGCAAAGGCGGCGGCGCGCTGCCCGACCTCCTGGATGCGGACGAGACGGAGGTCGCCGGGCAAGCGGGGGCCAATCAAAAGGCGTGGCTCGGCAACCTCTTCGGCTCCATCGAAGAGGAGCCGCGTGAGAGCGCCGCGTGGATCGACACCTTGCTGGAGCGCGCAATCATCGACGAGGCCGCCGCGCCCTGGGGCGTCGTCGATTTGCCGCAATTCGACGCGGGCGAGGTCTGGAAGGACGACGAGGAGGACTGGGCCGAAGAGGCCCTGGACTCGCTGGAGCGGGCGGCCGCGGGGGGGGACGACTGGGTCGACACGCCCGGCGCACGCAGCCGTGAGGACGACCTCTTCAGCGAACCCGGAGTCAGCACCCAAGCGTTCGACCAGCCGACGCGCCCGGTGCCCCTCGAGGCCCCCGCGCCCTGGACGGGACCGACCTGGAACGACGACGACCTCGAAGGCAGAGAGCGGGTCCCGGACGAGCTCGCGGGCGGTGTCGGGGCCGACGTGGACCGTTGGAGCCAGGGGCTCGCGGACGAAAACGGAGACGACTGGGGTTCCATTCCGGCGGACCGAAGGCGTCGGACCCTCGACGCGCTCGCCCCTCCGGACCCCCTGAAGGAGCTCGATCCCTTCGCGGCCCCCATCGATGCCGGGCTCCCCGACGAACTCGGTGGATTCGGGGACCCTTTCGACAGCGTCGCTTCGCTCGGCGACGGCGCCCTCGGGTCCGACGATTCGTCATTCACCGCGCCGTCCCGTGAGCAGGCCGCGGTGTCGGTTTCCGGCGCTCGTTGGGACAGCTTCGAGCAGGAAGAGCTCGTGACAGGCGAGCCCTCGGAGCCAGAACCCGCCTCACACAACGTCGGTCTCGAGCCGACCCCGCCACCGGCCCCTCCCGCGTGGACACTCTCCCTCGAAGAGGCGCAAGCGATCCTCGAGGCACACACAGATGGCTTGCAGGGCGAACTTCTGGCGTTGCGCGCGGCCGACCCCCAGGAGACGAGCGTCCGCGTGCTCGCCGATGGCCCGGACCGGCGTGTCGTCGTCATCGAGAGCGCGGAGTACGAGCTCGCAGAGTTCGACGAAGATCCAGAGCCCGCCGAACGGGACGAGGGCGCCTCGGAGGCCTCGGGTCGGCGGTCGATGCTCGCGCAGCTCAGTGAAGAGCCCCTCGATCTGGACGCGCCGACCCCCGCACCCTCGCCGGTCCGTAGGCGCCGATCCGGGGCGAACCGAGACGCACCCGAAGGCGAGGCCCTCGCCGTCGACGAGGGTTGGACGCTCCCCGAGGCGCCGCCTTCACCTCGGATCGCCGCAGACCTCGTGGATCGAGTGGCCATCGAGCGCTTCGGGGTGCCGTTTCTCGGGGTGGTGCCGACCCTGGAACCGGTGCCCGAACAGTCACAGTTCCCGCCGGGCTCGGCCGTCCATGTCGAGGACGCGCGTCCCGCGGCTCCGCCTCTGGTGCCGTCGCTTTCGCTGCCGGAGCCGTTCGACCTCGACGATCGCGACCATCGGCTGCTCGCGATGCTGCAGGATGAGGTCACGCACGCGTCCGACCGTCGACGCCTGTCGTTGCTGCTGCACGATTTCGCGCGCGTCTCCCTGAGGCTGCCCGATGGGACCGCGGCGGCGAGGGCCGCGACCCGCGCTGCGCACGCGAACGACCCCGGTTTCGCTCTGAATCGCTGGCTGCTGGACGACCTCGTCGAAGCTGAAGGGCCCGTCGAGGCGGTGGTCACGCACCTGGCTCGAATGGGCGGGGGAGGGACGCCCGACGCGGGCGCGCTCCACCGGGCGGCCCATCTCGCGCTCGCGCGTCTCGACGACCCTACGCGCGCGCTGGCGCTGTGGCAGCGCGCCAGCGAGATTGACCCACGACACGTGGGCGCGCTCCTGGCCCGCGCGAACCTGCAGTGGGCGCTTTTCGATTGGGAGAGCTCCGCTGCGGCGTTGGAATCTCTATCCGGGCTCGTCGAAGGGCCGGTCCTGGGCACCCTCATCGCCCTGGAACGACTTCGACTCGGTGAGGAGTTGGGCCAGGAGGACGGGGTCCTGCTGCAGTTCGTCCACGAAGCCCAGAGTCGGGCCGGCGGGACGGTCGCGGTGGCCGCGGTCGTCGAGCGTTTTGCCGCGCGTACGGACGACGCCGAGCTCTTGCTGTCGCTCCTGCGAGGACGCTTCGACTCGGTCAGCGCCGAGTTCCAGCGGGGTCGGATCCCCGAAGACAGCGCCAAACAGGAGATCGGAGAGATCTTCTACAAGGCGGCGTGGGCCCTCGAGCGTCTCGGCCGCAAGACCGAGGCGATGCGCGAGTATCAGAACGCGCTGCAGTCTCTGCCGAACGACCCGTTTCTGCTCCATCGCGCCGGCGATCTCGCACGTCGGCTGGGCCGCGCGGACGAGCACCGCACCCACCTCGAGCGTGTGGCCGCGCTCGCCCGAGATCCGCACGAAGCGGCGAACGCGCTCTACCAGATGGGGCTCATCGCCCAGACAGTGCTCGCCGATGAGGCGCGCGCCGCCCTGGACTTCGAACGTGCGCTCGCCGCGATGCCCACCTTCACGCCGGCGCTGGCGGCCCTGGGCCGACAGGCGCTCCGCCAGGGGCGCTGGCTCGACCTCAGACAGCGTTTCGAGTCCGAGATCGGGCAGCTCGAAGAGTCGCTCGCCCGCGACCTGTCGAGCGAGGTGCGGGGACGCACGATTCGTGGGTTGGTGACCCGGTACTTCCGCGTCGCACGGCTCCTCGAGGCCCAACTCTCGGATCCGGACACCGCCCTCGCGTATCACAAGCGCGCGCTCACGCTCGATCCGAGCTTCCTGCCGGCCTTTCTGTCCATCGAGCGCCTGTACGAGCACGGCGGGCGCTGGCGCGAGCTCGTCTCGCTCTACCTGGGACTCGTCGAACGCGTGGGCGTGCTGGGCGTGCGTCCAGGGCCCTACCTCCTGCGCGCGGCCGAGGTGCTCGAGACCCGCCTCATGGACGACCGGAACGCCGCGCGGGCCTACGCGCGTGTGCTCGCCGCATCGCCCGAGGACTCGGGCGTCCTCGAGCGGGCGTCCCGCGTTTTCGCACGCATGGGTGGGCTCGCCGCGCAGATCGAAGTGGACGTGCAGCGCGCCCGCGTCGCGGAGACACCCAGCCTGCGCGGTCGACTCCTGCAGCGGGCCGCCGAGCTGCAGTCCCTGGACGGTGACCCGATTTCGGCCGCGGCCGAGGCGCTTCCGCTCCACCGTGCCGCGCTCGAGGCCGCGCCGACCCACCCCGGCCCCATCGACGGGCTCCTGCGCGCCGCCGCATTGCTGGGTCGGACGGGAGAGATCTCGTCGGCGGCGCAGGCGGTCCGCGTGTCGGCCGACCCGGATCGCGCGCTCCGGATGCAGGTGGGCGACGCACTGCTGGGGGCGGATCTGGCCGAAGAGGCGGGTTCTCACTTCGACTGGTCCTACCGGGACCACCCCGATCGCGAGAGCATCTCGCTGCGTGTTCTCGCCCATGAACGTGCGCAGGCGTGGCGCCCGCTGGTCGAGGCCCTCGAAGACGATGCCGCCGCCACACCCGACGCCACGCGACGCGCCCGCGTGCTGACGCACGTCGCGGAGATCCACGAGTTCCGACTCGATGACCCTGGGACCGCCGCCGAGACCTACGGGCGCGCGCTCGCCCTCGATCCGGGCAACTCCGCGGGCCGTGAAGGTCGGCTGCGGACCGACGACCGCGCGTCGACGGACGACCTTTCCGTGGCGTCGAAGAGCCTCCTCTCGGGCATGGCCGGGGCCCAACGCGCGGCGCGAGAGGCCCGGGGTCTGGATGTCGTGGCGCAGCTGGAGCGGGTCGCCCGCGGGCGAATCGACGAGCGGACCCAGCGCGCATTGTCGCGCATCTCGCTGGGCTCCGCGCTCGAGGACGACGCCGTCCGCTTCGCCTTCTACGAGAAGCCCGCCCGCATCGATCGATTCGAGGCGTGGATGCAACGCCTGGAGCACACCGACGCCGCCCTCGAGCGCATCGGGGCCTACCGCGCTCGGCTGCCCCATGAGACGGGCTCGGGCCGCATCGCGCTGGCGAGCGGGTGGCTCGCGGACGCCGTTCGGCAGGGTCAAGGCGCGCTCATCCTGGAGGCCGCCCAGGTGCTCCTCGAGGCCGATCCGGCCTCTTTGCCCGCCACCCGCGCGCTGCGGGCGCTTGCGCTGCGCGAGGGGCGCGCGCTGGACGCGTTCGACGCCGGAGAGCGCCTCTCGGGCCTGCTCAACACGACCTCGGCGTGCGCGTCGTTGCTCCGTAGGCTCGCCGAGGAGGCGCTCGCCTGCGGCCTGGGTCCGAACCGAGCGCGGGCCCTGCTCGAGCAGGCGGTCGCTCTGGACCCGGGCGACACGACCTCCGCGGACCAGCTCGAACGGATTCTGCGCGAGGGTCAGGAGTGGACCGACCTCCTCGACCTCCTGAACCGCCGACTCGCCGTGACGCCCGCCACGCCCGAGCGTCGAGCGCTTTCACACTCCAGGGCCGAGGTCCTGGGACGTCACCTCGGCCGCAGCGCGGAAGCGCTGGAGGCCCTCGCCGAGGACCTCGACGCGCCTGCCGAACGGGAGGGAGAGGGCCCGCTCGAACCGGACGAGTCCAGGCACGCCGCGCTCCTCGCCGCCGGTCGCCTCGCGGCCGAGTTCCAGGCACCGGACACGGCGATTCGGTGGCTCACGGAGGCCACGCACGCAGAGTCGCCTCGAATCGCCGTCGAGGCGTTCCTGGCGCTGGTGCAATCGCTCAAGGAGGAAGGTCGAGACGCCGAGGCTCGAGCCGAGGTCGCGCGTGCGCTGCTGCGGTATGGCGACGCGGTCCGGCTGTACGAGGTCGCGGCCGAGCTCGCGGCTGAAGCGCGGGCCTGGCCCGAGGTCGTTCGTTTGCAGAAGCGCGCCTTCGACCTGGAGACCGACGTCGATCGCAAAGCGGCGCGTGCGCTCGGCATCGGCGAGATCCTCTCCCGTGTGAAAGGAGACCCCCGCGCCGCCGCGGGGTGGTTCCGCGTGGCCGTCGAGCTCCGCCCACAAGAGCGCGGCGCGCTGGGCCGCATGTTCGAGGAGCTCGACCGGCTGCCGCCGGGCACTATCCCCATCGAGCAGATCACCGACGCGCTCGACCGCGCCCTGATCTCGCTCCGGGAGGCCATCGCGTCGGACCCGTTCGACGTGGAGCACTTGCGGGCCTACGCGACCGTGCAGTTGCGCCGTCTGGTGCCCGACGCCGCCTACCTGGCGCGGTCGGTGCTGGAGTATCTGGGCGCCGCCGACGCCGCCGAGCGAACGTGGCTGGCGCAGCGACGCGAACGGCTCGTCGTCGACCTCGCAGGCGAGCTCAAGCTCGAAGAGCGCGCGACACTTCTGGTCGATCCGCGAGAGGACGGCGCGGCTGCGGCGTTTTTCGCTCCGCTCGCGCTCGTGCTGACGGACCTTTTCGCCGAGCGGCCACCTTCCGGCTCGACGCGCGTCTCGGCGCGCAGTTTTCCACGGTGGCAGACCGAGTTCCGACAGATCGCCCAGGGCCTCGGCCTTCAGGACCTCGAGGTCTGGCAGACCGGCCAGACGCCCACGAGGCTCTCGGGGCTCTATCTGCCGACCCCCGCCGTCGTCGTCGGCACGGATGTCCTCGGGAGCCCGATCGATGCCGCCGCGGCATTCCGCATCGGGCACCTCGTCGAGGGCTTGCGCGGTGGGCGGTTGCTCTTCGATCGGGTCGGCCCCGGCCGTGTCGCCGCGTCGGTCGCGCTCATCGTGCGCGACCTGGCCCCCCATTTCGAAGGGGAGATCGTGGGTGCGACCGAACTTGCGCCCGACTTCTCCACGCGGCTTCGTGATCGAACGCAGCGGTTGCCTCGCCGGCTGCGCGCGGTCATCGAAGCGCGGGCCCAGGAGGTCGCGCTCGGCACCGTCGACTTCGGAGACTACGCGCAGGCCATCGAGGCCACCCGCAACCGCTGCGGACTTTTGTGCTGCGGGGACGTCGCCGTCGCGCTCGATCGTGTGCGGACCGCCTTGGCGGCCGAGCAAGACGTGCGTCAGATCCGAAACCTCGAGCCCGCGCGAGACCTCGTGCGCTACCTCACCTCGACCGCCTTTTTGCATTTGCGCCGCGCGTTCGGATTGGCGGTGCAGCGATGAGGGACTCCGTGGACGCACTCAGCCCGGACGCCACGACCGCGCTGTATCGGCGCGAGGCCGAAGCGGCCCCGCACCCGCGACGGGCGGCGCGCCTCTATGGTGAGCTCGGTCGGCTCTATGAGGCCGAAACCGACGGGGAAACGTCGGCGGCCGAGCGCGCTTTCCTCGACGCGCTCAACGCGGACCCCGAGGACCTCGGAGCGCTGCGGGGCTTGCGTCGCCTCTCGGAGCGCAGCGCCGACTGGCCTCGTTTGGCGACCCTTCTCGAACACGAGATTCGTCTCACGACCGCCCCGTCGGACCGCGCGGGGCTGCGACTCCGCCTGGGCACGCTGTTGATGGAGCGCCTCGAGGCGCCGGACCGCGCCCGACGGGAGTTCGCGCTCGCGGCGCAAGACGACCCCGAGGACGACGAGATCTTGCTGCGGCTGGAGCTGGTCACGGCCGATGACGACCTCGACGCGCGCCTGGAGCTCCTGGACCGACGTCTGCACCTCGCGGAGTCCCCGGGCGCTCGTGGCGCGCTGCTGCGCGAGATGTCCACCGTGCTGGCTCAGGACCCCGACACGGAGGACGAGGCCCTCGACCGACTGCGCGAAGCGCTGGTCGCGGCGCCGGGCGACCGCGACACGATGTTGGCGTTCATTCGCCTCCACCTCCAGCTCGGTCGGGTCGCTGAGCTCGCGACCGCGCTGACCCAGCTCTCCGGCGAAATCGACGACAGCGCGTTCCGTGGGCGCTTGCTGTACCTCGCCGCACGCCTCGGACTCTCGCGCTCCGAGCATCCGGAGCGCGCTGCGGTGCTGCTGGGTCAGGTCGCGTTGCTCCTGTCGGACGAGCCGGCCTTCGCGCGTCCGCTCGTGGCCGACTACGAGTCCCTCGGCATGTGGGGCGCGGCCAACGCGCTGTTGGACAAGCTGGCCGCCAACGAACCGGACGAGACGGCCGCGGCGTGGTTATATCGGGCCGCGTTGAACGCGGAGATCGGCCTCCGCAACGACGCTCAGGCGCTCGACCACCTCCGTCGCGCGGTCTCGCGGTCGCCCAACTTCCAGGCCGCGTGGTTCGGCTTGCGTCGAGTGTGCTGGAGGGTGGGGGACCTGCCCGGGTGGCTCGAGGCCCTCGACGCGACGACCGTGGTCGTCGCCGATCCGAGCGTGCGCGCGGCCTGGTTCGGCCTTGCAGCGCGCGCTCGCGAGGTCCTTGGGGGCGACGCCGACGGCGCACTCGGAGGTTGGCGCCAGGCCTTCGCGGCCGCGTCGCAGGTCGCCGGCCCGAAAGACGATCACGACGCGCTGGCGCACCTCCTCCGCCATCTCACCGCCCGCGGTTTGGACGAAGAACGGCTGGAGGTGCTCGAGACCTGGCTCGCGGGAGAGTTGAGCCCCGAGACCCGCCGTCATGCGCTCGCGAACAAGGCTGAGTTGCACGAGGTCCAGCTCGAGCAACCCCGAGCCGCGGCCCGCGCCCTGACCCAGCTCCTCGAACTCGCGCCCAACGACGTCTCCGCGTTGCGTGCGGTGCAGCGTCTGTCCGCGGCGTCTGGGGACCTGCAGGGCCTCATCGGGGCGGCCGAACGGGAGCTGGCCCTCGTCGAGGAGCCGGCGCAGCGGCTGGCGCTGCTTGCGCGGAACGCCGAGCTGCACGAGGAACTCGGGGATCCCCGAAGGGCGGAGGACTGCTGGCGGCGCGCGCTCGCCGTCTCACCTCGCTTCCTGCCCGCGCTCTCCGGTCTCGGACGCCTTCTGTACCATCACGGTCGGTGGCACGACCTCGCGGCCCTGCACCGGCACGAGCTCGCCTCTCTCGAGCAGGACTCCGCCGAGCGGGTCGGCGTCCTGGGACGCTTGGCGGAGCTCTACGAGTTCCGCCTCGACCAGCCCGACGAGGCCGCAGCGGCCTACGAGTCGCTCCTCGCGCTTCGGCCGCGCGCGCCGGATGCGCTCGCGGCCCTGGAACGCCTGTACTCCGCCCGGGACCGCTGGGCAGACCTGGGTCGGGTCCTCTCGGCGCGCGTCGAGCACACGGAGGACCCACGTGAGCGCGCCACACTTCTCGCGCGCCTGGGCGAGCTCGAGCTGGACCACCTGGACGACCGTGAGTCGGCGCTGGACCACCTCGAGTCGGCCCTCTCCCTCGCGCCGAATCTCGTGAGCTTGCCGTGGTTCCTGGAACGCCTGCTCTCCGGGTTCGTCGACCGTGAGCGTGAGGTGATGGTCCTCCGCGCGCTGTTGACCAGGTCACCGCTCGGCGGCGCTCGACTGATGCTGGCCCACAAGCTCGCATCGGCGCTCTCGCCGACCGAGGCCCGCTCCGTCTACGAGGAGCTGGCGCTCTCGACCCCAGACGACTTCGTTGCGCACTGGTCGCTCTACCGCGAAGCCATGGAGCGCGGTGATCGTCGCCGCGCGTGTGAGGACCTCACGCGGCTCGCACAGGTCGTGGGGGACCGCCGTGACGCCTGCGTGCTCTGGCGAGAGGCCGCGGAGCTGGGCGACGCGGCGGCGCTGGAGACCCAGTCGCGCATCGCGCTGTGGCAGCGGGTCCTCGAACTCGAGCCCGACGACGCGGCCGCGCAGAGCGCGCTGCACCGGTTGTGGCGGCGCTCCGGCGACTCGGCCGCGTGGATGGGGTGGCTCGTGACCTACGCCGAGTCGGCGACGGATGAGCGGGCAGTCGCCGTCTCCCGCTGGCTCGCGGGCCTGGAGGCCGACGCCCAGGGGGGCGGCAATCCCGAGCAGCTGTGGCGCGACGCCGCGGCGGCCTGCGGGGACGATCCCGTCCCGGTGTGGCTCCTCCTCGATGGCGCCGAACGTGCGGGCCAGACGACGGCCGCAACGGCGCTGCGCATCGAGCTCGCGAGTCGTCGGGGCAGCGGTGCCGCGGCAGCCGCGGCCTTGACCGAGGCCGGGGTCACGCTCGCGGAGGAAGGCGACGCCCACCGCGCGCTCACGTGCTGGTTCGAGGCCGTTCGCCGCGACCCGGACGCGGAAGAGGCCGCGGCGCGCCTCGAGGCGCTCTACGCCGAAGCGGGCCAGTACCTGGACTGGGCGGCGCTGATCGCGCGGCGCCTCCGACGCATCGGAGACGACGAGCGGAGCCTGCCGCTGCTCCGGCGGCTCCTCGACCTGCAACAAGGGCCGCTGGACGACCAGGCGGGCGCACTCCGCACGCTCAACCGCCTGTTGCACAGCGCCCCCGAAGACCGCGAGGCGCGTGGCCGAGCCGTCGATGTCCTCGCTCGCCTCGGAGAGTTCGGGCGTGCGGCCGAGGAGGTCGAGGCCCTGCTCGAGGGGGCGGGCACCGACGCGGAGCAGGCGACGCTGCTGACGCGGCTTGGGCAGCTCCGCGCACGGTCGCAGGGCGGCCTCGATGGCGCCGTAGACGCGTTGAGACGCGCCATCGGCCTCATGGATCCGGACGGTCGCGCACACGAAGAGCTCGCCGCCGTGCACCTCGTTCGGGGCGAGCCCGGCCCTGCGCTCCTCGCGTACGAGCGGCTCGAGCGCCTGGTCGGAGAGCCCGAGCGCGTCGCGGTCGCGCAGGCTGGGCAGGTCCGCGCGCTGATTGCCCTGGGTCGTTTGCCCGAAGCGCGTGCCCGGTTGGATGCCTTCCAGACCGCGCGACCGGGCGACCCCGTGTGGTCCACGCTCGAGGAGCACCTGGCTCACGTCGCCCCGCCCGCGGTGCCGAACCCGGGCCCAGCGGCGCCCTCGAGGCTCGAGGTGGCCGAGACGGGCCCTTTGCCGAACCCGCTGCTCGAGACCTCCGTCGACGCCCCGCCCGTCCCGATTCAGGGGCTCTGGCCCGAGCCTGCGGCGAGCGACGAGCCCGACGCATCTCTCGATGCGGTGGATGCCTTCGCGGACTCCGAGGATCTCGACCTGACGGCCGCGCTGCTGCTGCCGCCCACCATGGAGGCGCCCCCCCAGGAGGCCGAACGCCCCTTCGCTCAGCTCGGGGATACGTCGTCCGGACCCCTCGAGTCGACCGCGGGCTCCGGCATCCGTCAAACCGTGCCCTATGGATTTCCTGCCGTACCCTTGCCGCCCGATCGCGCGCCCTCGAACCCGCCGGCGCCCGCGAGACCTCGGGGAGAGGCCCCCGCGCAGGAGACCGAGATGGGGCGCCCTGTGGGGCGCTTCTCGCCGCCCCCCGGCGCCGATCGCGATCACACCTCGGTCATCCGTGGGGCTCGCGGGCGCATCGAAGCTGAGCCGCTCGACCTGGCCGCGTGGCTCGACCTCTCGCGGGGCATGAGCGCGCAGGGTTCGACCCATGGTGCGCTGTGGGTCGGAGATGTGGCTGCGTGGCTCAAGGGCGAGGTGCAGCTCGGCCAGCCGGGTCTGCGTTCGACCGCTTTGCCCGAGGAGCTGAAGCGTGGACTGCTGCCCGCGACCGTGCCCCTCGCCATGGTTCAGCTCCTGCGCTCCACGGGGCCGTGGGTCTCCCCGCCGTTCTGCAGTGACGCCGGACGCCACGGCGTCACGGCCCAGGACCTCGTCGCCGAGGGGGATCCGTTGACCGCGATGACGCGTCGCCAGTGCGACCTCCTCGGTCTCGACCCCGTGCTCCTGCTGCGAAACCCGAGCCGCCCGTACACTACGGCCGTTGAGGCCGGTGACCCCTCGAGCGTGATCCTGGGGAGCGCGATCCTCGACGGCACGGCCGATACGTCCCGAAGCTTCCTCCTCGCCCGCTGTCTCGTGCCCCTGGCGGAGGGCACACTCCTGGCCCGAAAGCTCACGGATCGCGAGTTCGGGGCCTTCCTGGCGGCGCTGCTCGGCCTGTTGGGCGCAGACCTGCCGGTTCGGGCGCGTGACCGGGCAACCTACGACCGGATGCGCGCGCAGCTCGAGCCCGCCTTGCCTGCGCACCGCCGAACGCCCGCGCTCGTCGAGCTGGCGCGCGCCTCGGCCGTGCAGATGCAGCTCCTGGCCCCGGCCGCGTTGAGGGCCGGGCTCGAGACCTACGCGCTGCGCCTGGCGTTCGTGCTCGGGGACGGCGCCGGAGGCGCCTTCGAGATGGTCCGCCGCCTCGACTTCGACGACCGGCCTCGGGGCGCCTTGAGTCGAGCCGATCTCGTGCAATTCGTGACCGACAGTGACGTCGCCCGCGACCTTCTCCTCTTCGCCTCGACACCCCAAGCCGAGGCGATCCGGCGCTGGTTGGCGACGGACGACTGAGCGCCCGCGCGCTCCTCAGAAGCTCATTCGGCCCGGGGGCTCGGCGCGCCGACGCCCCCATCGGATCCAGCCCCAGACCAGGGCCGCGAACGCCATCACCATGACCTCGATGGGCACACCGACCCGGTGGACTCGAGTGATGGGCGCCGGCTCGGGTCGAATCGACGGCCTCGGCGCAACACGGACGAACCGAACGATGGCCGGCCCATCGGGCCGGTCGATCGGGAACTGCGTGAGGGTGCCGTCCCGTCGAAAACTCCAGCGCGGCTCCCCGCCCATCTGGGCGACACGCGCCACCTCACGACCGTCGAGCGCGTCCAGGTAGGTCGGCTCGGGAGACTGCTCCGCGTCGAGGCCCACGGGCCATTCCGTCAGCACCGCGAGGTCGAGCCGGGGCGGCCGTGCGCCGCGCTGGGCATCGATGGCGGCGGGAGGGTGTCCGGCCGCGTAGATGGGCTCTTCGGCCTCATGGGAGAGCGCGATGAGCGGACCCCGGAGGCGCTCGGGCGGCGCGCCGTCCATGATGGGCGGGCGCACGACGACGCCGGTCAGTGACCAGCCTCGACTGCGAAGCTCGTCGAGCCAAACGACCTGCGCCGGTGCCAGAGTGAAACCATTCTCCAGGACCCAGTCGTGGAGCGGCTCCGGCGTGTTGCCGAGCGGCGTGGTCTCGCCCGCGCTGCCCACGAGCGTCGGTGTCCGCGGGCTGTCGTCCGGCAGGTCGCCGACCTCACGCAGCGCGCAGTTGCCCACCCACGAGGTGAAGTTCAGGTCGAGGACACGGTGCACCTTCGCTTTGGGATGGAGCGCCGCGTCCAACGCGAGCATGACACGGTCCGAGACACGGCGCGCGTCGGCGGGCCGCGGCGTGGGCACGATGAGACCGAAAGGGGTCGAGGTCCCGGAGAAGACGTGCTGAACGAGCGTCGTCTGCTGGCCCGTCAGGGGGTCGAAGACGAGCACGACCTCCTCGGAGAGCGTCTCGACGGTCTGCCCGGGCGCGGGCGCGATGACGGCGGCCCGGGCGTCGGTCCAGGCCATGAGCGCCACACAGACGCTGCAGACGGTCCACAAGACCCGAGGCCGCAGGTACATGGTCGCCCCTCTCAGAGGACTCTGAGAATGCGGTCCGTCCGCTCGAGATTGTCGCGCATGTCGAAGCGGGTGAAGAGTTCGCGCGCCCGCTCCAGCTCGGCCCGGGCCGCCTCCACACGGCCGAGCTCGGCGAGGAACGCCCCGTGCGCCAAGAGCGACTTGGCGAGCTCCGCCTGGCTGCCCGCGCTCTCCAGCGCCTCGATGGACGCCGCGAAGTGGCCGGCGGCGCGCTCGATGCGCGCGTCCCGTTCCGCAAGATCGTCGTACAAGGTCCGCGAAAAGACCTCACCGAGGTTACGGTCGGCGAGCGCGGCGAGTGTCCGGGCACCGACCTCACGACCGATCTCGAGGGCACGTCGGCTGTGCTCGAGGGCGTGGGTGTAGTCGTCCAACCGCAGGTGCACGCTGCCGAGATTCCGGTGCGCCTCGGCGAGGGAGCGGCGGTCGCCGACCTGTTCGAGCAGCTCGATGGCCCCGAGGAGGCGGTCTCGGGCCTCTTCGAACCGACCACAGACCAGCGAGGTCTCGCCCATGTTCGTGAGCAACATGCCCTCGAGGTTGCGCTCGCCCAGGTCGCGCGAGATGCCCAGCGCCTCGGTCCAAAGGACCTCGGCCTTGTCGTGCTCGCCCCGCTGAAAGCAGACCACGGCCAGGTTGTTCAGGTTGTCGGCGATCGTCTTTTGATCCGCGCACTTCCGCGCGAGGTCGAGCGCCTCGCGCAGCGTGGTGACCGCCTCGCGAAACTCACCGCGCTCGGCGTGGATACCGCCGATGTGCTGAAGCGAAACGGCGACGCTGCGCTCGTCCCCCAGGAACCGCCGGAGACGCAGCCCCTCCTGGTAACGCTCCATGGCGCGCTCCAGGTCCCCGCGCGCGAGGAAGACACGCCCGATGTCGTCTGCGGTCATCGCGATCCCGCGGACGTCCTCGGTCTGCCGGAACAGCGCCAGCCCGTTCTTGAAGTGGGACAGGGCCAGATCGTACTCGCCGAGCGCGCGGTAGCACTGCCCCATCTTGTTGTAGGCCAGCCCGCCGTGGCGCGCGTCGTCCATCAACCAGGCGATCCGAAGCATCTCCTGGAAGTGGCCGAGCGCCTCGCTGTGGTCGCCCGTCGTCATGTGGAGCCGACCCAGCAGATGGAAGACCTCGATCCGCGTCGTGGTGTCGTCCTCACCCAGGCAGTCCATCGCGCGCCGCAGGAACCCGATCGCCTTGGCGTTCGCGTACCCTGCGCGGGCCTGTTCCGCCGCGCGCACGTAGTGCGTCGCCGCGCGGCGCGGGCTGTGTCCCCGCTCCCAGTGGGCGGCGATGCGCTCCGACACGTCCGACGACGCCGGGGCGACCTGGGCCTCGAGCCACTGCGCCGCGAGTCGGTGGTAGCGGATCCGTCGCGGACCCTCGATGCCCTCGTAGAGCATCTCCCGCTCGAGGGAGTGCTTGAAGGCGAACTCCCGGGTCTGGGGGTAGCCCGACGTCGGCGAGAAGAGCAGCACGTCCCGTCGACGCAGGTCGTTGAGCACCAGGTGCAGCTCGTCGGTGCGGCGGGGACTGTTCCAGTACCGGTCGGCCTCTTCCCAGCCCAGGCCCTCGTCCGCGCGCCGCAGCACATCGACGCACGCCGTCCAGAAGACCTCTCCGACGACGGCCGCCTTCTCGAGGACGGAGCGTTCGAGCGCACCGAGCCGCGCCACTTTCGCCCGCACCACCTCGCGCAGAGTGCCGGGGATAGGGGCGTCCACCAGCCGTTCGTTGCGCACGACCCAACCGGTGTCCCGGCGCTCGAGCGCGCCGCTGTCGAGCTGAAGGCGCACGATCTGCTCGAGCTGCAGCGGATTGCCGAGTGCCTTCTCGCAGCAGACCCGGACGAAGTCCTCGGGCAGGTGCTCCGCGGGCGCGAGGAGCGATCCGACGATGCGCCGGCAGTCGCGGTCCGCGAGCCCGACGAGCTCCAGAACCTCGCCCACGGTGCGAAGCCCGTCGACCATCTGCTTCTGGGTCTCCGAGAACGCGGGCCGGGCCGCGGAGAGGAAGAGCACGGGGGCGTCGTTGAGACCCTGGGCCAACCTCAGCAGGAGCTGGATCGACTCGTCACTGGCGAAGTGCAGGTTGTCGACCGACAGCACGATGGGCACCCGGACCGCGTCCATGCGCACGATCTGGGTAAACAGTGTGATGGCGCGCTCCCGGAGCCGTTCGTCGTCGCCGCCGAACCGAGCGACGTGCGTCGAATCGGGCCACGGCAAACCGACGAGATGCCCGATGACGTGGGCGGCCTCTTCGGCCAGGAACTCATCACGGAGCACCTGCGTGCAGCCCTGCAGCAGGACGTCTCGAGAAGCGTCGTCTGTGGCGTCCGGGCGGGCGTAGAAGCGTTGGAGCAAGAGCCGCCGGAAGACGCCATAGGGCGGGCCGCCGTCTGGCCGACACGAGGTCGACAGCACGGTCACCTTGTCGACGTGTTCCTCGGCCGTCTCGAGGAACTCGTCGAGGAGCCGAGACTTACCGATCCCCGCGGCGCCCTGGAGAAGGATCGCACGACGGCGGCGAAGCTCGACGGTGCTCCGCAGCGCCTCCCGCAGGCGGTGCAGCTCCTTGACGCGTCCGAAGAACTCGGACCGAGGCACGGCGGGCGTCAGGTCGAGCGCGGGGTCGCTCATGGGAACCTCGGCCCGGGGCGGCGCGGAGGCGACGTGACCGGGGCCGGGGGCGACGCCTCGGGCGCGCGCAGCCCGCGCTGTCGCTCGCGGTCCTGCCCGTAAACGGCACGCTCCCGCTGCCATTCCGCCTCGACGACCGCCCAGTCCCTCCACAGGTCCGTCACCTCGGAGGCTTGCGAACGCACCTGCAGGGGGAACGCCGAGACGAGCGTGCCGGAGACGAGGACGAGTGCGCGGGTACAGGGGGGGGCCATCGGGGCGCGGTAAGCTAGGGATCGAGGTTTGAATTGTCAATCACCTGACCGCGTCTGGATTGGTAGGCGACTTGCACACACGGTCCGCGTGTGCTGTAAACTCCGCGCGTTCCGTCGCCCAAGGAGCCTCCCATGGCCCGCATGTGTGCCCGCCGATTCCTTCTGCCCTGGGCTGTGTCCCTCGCAGCGGTCTGTTCTTTCGGTTCCGCCGCCGCCGCCCCGAAAAAGAAGGCCCCCCCGCCGCCCCCGTCGGCGGCCCCCGGCACGGTCGCCCCGAGCGGCCCGGTCGCGAAGACCGGCATCTCGAGCGTCCTGAACTTCCTCGACTGGGGCGCGACCTCCGGCCAGGTGATGGACTCGCTGAAGCAGGAGATCGAGGCGCGCTGGGCCGACACCCTCAAGGAACTCCGAGATCCGATGGAGATCGATCGTGCGCTCAGGCGCAAGGCGACGGAGTTTGCCGCGGTCGAAAAGACCTACGTCCGGTTCAGCGGCGAGCGTACGGGCTACGAGTCCTCGCTGATCGCCAACGACTTCGTGCCCAACGACGACGAGGCGGTCCTGCGTGTCGACGACTCGGAGGCGCAGCGCTACTACTTCTTCCGCAACGACCGGCTCTGGAAGATCCTCGTCGCGTACTCCTCGAACGTGAGCCGCAACACGCCCTTCCCGGAGTTCCTGGACCAGGTGCAGGGCAAGTACGGCCGACCAGCGAACGTGGAGTGGGTGACCCCGAAAGGGGGCGTCAAGGCGATTCACGCCGCCCACTGGGACGACCCGACGACCCGGCTCGTGGCCGAGGACCGCACGGAGTTCTTCGGCACCTACTGCATGAAGTTCCTGAGCCTCTCGGAGGGGGTCGCCCTGGAAGAGTCCCGCAAGGCGAGCGGGACGGCCCGCAAGTCGAGCGCGATGGACGATCCCTCCGTGGCTTCGGCTTTGTCGGAGATCACGGCGGACACGGGCGCGTCGCATGACGACGTGGTCGACCGGCTCACGGGCACGCAACACACCATCGACATGGTCGGCAATCGACCCGACAACGAAGGTCGCCTCGATCGTGGCCCGGTGGACAGCCCCACTTTCCCGGGGTCCGACCGCGGACCGAAGCCCAAGGGCAAGGCGAAGGGCAAAAAGGCGGCGCCGAAGGCCGGAACCGCTGCGCCCGCCGCGCCGAGCAAGCCGGTGATCATCTACTGAGAGGATCGACGA
This sequence comes from Bradymonadia bacterium, assembly GCA_049318805.1. Lineage (GTDB taxonomy): Bacteria > Myxococcota_A > Bradymonadia > UBA7976 > UBA1532 > CANLBD01. The sequence goes on along the minus strand of JBMOFP010000019.1, from coordinate 6,751 downwards.
GCGTCGACCCTCTGGGTCCAGTGAGAGTATCAGGGACGGTGCCCCTCCCGGGGGGCCAGGAGCGGCGGCGCTCGAGGGCGACCGCCGATGGAGCGTCGGTGAGACTTCGGCAGAGTTGGTTGCTGGTCGGCCTCTTGAGTCCGGTGGTCGCAGCGACGGCCGGGTGCGGCGAAGAAGACAAGGGCCCCGAGCCGCCGAATCCGTTCGTCGACGTGCCGAAGGAGACCCAACCGACGCTCGACGACGGGCACTGGGGCCTCGCCCAGCGCGGCGTTGCGATCGACGCCGAGGACATCGGCATCATCCAGGAGTCGGAGAGCCCGGCGGGGGTCTCCGTGGCGGCACTCGAGTCGCAGTTCGGGCACCTCGTGCTCAACCTGCCCCTGGTCGACTACCTGAAGGGCGCGGCGACCGGTGAGTGTGTGCCGCCGGACCGCGCCGGACCGGCTCGGCCGCTCGCTTCGGCCCAGGCCTTCCGGCAGCGCCTCGAGGCCGACCGGGGCCTGAGCTTCGTCACCGTGGCCGTGAACGTGGACCTGCTCTCTCCGCGACGGACGCGCCTTCTGCACGAGTGCTTCGAGATCGCAGCCGAGCCCCGATTCGGTGAGCCCCAGCACCGCGCGGGCATCATCGCCGCGTTCGAGGAGCTCGCGACGCTCGAGGGTCTCGCCTACGTGACCGTCGGGCTCGACATGAATCGCTACTACCACCTGCGCACGGACGACGGCCGCGACAGCCGGGACGACTACGCAAACTTCGTCACGCTGTACCGCGAGGTCTACGACGCCCTGAAGGCCGCCCGGCCGAAGCTCAAGGTGGGCCCGGGCCTCAGCTGGGAGTTCCTCGTCACCGTCACCGCGCCGGAGATCGCGGACACCCTCGGGGACGGCCTCGCGGACGACAGCATCGAGGCGTTCTACCGCGCGTGGCAGCGTACCGTGCAGCCGCTGCTCGAGGTGCGCGCCGAGGGCCCCGCGCGCGCCACCGCGGATTTCGTGGCGTTTTCGATGATGCCGGATCCGACGGCGCCGCCCTTCAACGACGAGCCGGCTCCGGCCGATCCTGCGAGCATCGCGACCATCGAAAAGTACTACGCACGCTTGAACCTTGCCGCGCAGACCTCCGCCGGGCCCATCCCCGTGGTCCTGCCGGTGGTCGACTGGCGGAACGACTCCGCCGGCGCGGCGATCAAGAAGTCCAGCTTCCTCACGACACTCAAGCGCGCCGTGAGTCATGTGGACATCGCGTGGGTCGCATGGCGTCGCCTCAGCAGCTTGCCGACCCGGACCGAGGGCCAGACTCCGCCCTGCGACCGGTACACGACGCCGGACGACGACTTCCACTATCGCCGGGACTACTGCAACGCCGGGCTCGTCGGGGCGAGCGGCGAGGTGCAGGAGGTCTTTCAGGTCCTCACGACCGATCCCTGACGGTCGGGGTCGCCGCGCCTGCGACGGCACCCGGAGAGCATATGCGCGATCTGCCGTTCGAGCTCGCCGTGGCGTGGCGCCACCTCAGGCCTCGTCGGGGCTCGGGGCGCGGGGTCGTCACGGCCCTCGCCGTCGTGGGGGTCGCGCTCGCCGTGGCCTTCCTCGTGGGGGGCTTCTCCATTACGGCCGGCTTCGAGGCGGCGTTCCGCGAGAAGGTGCTCGGCGTCACGGCCCACGTCTTCGTGCGGGAGTACGGGGTCCGCTTCGAGCAGTACCGCGAGGCCGAGAAGAAGATCATCGAGGTCCCCGGTGTGCGGGCCCTCGCGCCCATGACTTTCAATGAGGCGATGGTCTCCGGTCGCGCGGGCACCCAGGGGGGCATCGTGAAGGGCATCGACCCTCGCAGTGTCAGCCAGGTGCTCACGCTGGCCCAGACCATGGTCTCAGGCTCACTGGAAGCGCTCGACGTTCCTCTGGTGATGGGGGTCCGCCCGGTCGTCCTCGGCGCGGAGCTCGCGCGGCGCGTCGGGGCGACGACAGGGGACTACCTCACGCTCGTCTCGCCCCTGCGCTCCGCCGACCCGGAGGCGTGGAACGCCCAGGCCCGAACGCCCACCTCCGGCAACTTCCAGGTCGTCGGTGTCTTCGAGGCGGGCTTCCACGAGTACGACTCTCGCCTCGTGCTGCTGACCCTGGCCGACGCCCGAGCGTTTTTCGGGCTGGGGGATACCATCACGGGCTTCGAGGTCGCGGTCGACGATCCGGCGCGTGCGGGCGAGGTGGCCGACGCCATCCGGGAGCGCCTCGGTGAGGACTTCTCGGTCATGGACTGGCGCCGCCAAAACCGGAACCTGTTCACGAGCCTGATCTACCAGCGTGTCGCGATCCTGGTGGTCCTCTCCGTGATGGTCGTCCTGGCCTCGTGCCTGGTCTCGATCGTCCTGGTCATGTTGGTGATGGAGCGTCACCGTGAGATCGCGATCCTCAAGGCCATGGGGGCGACCCCCGGTCGGTTGATGCGGATCTTCCTCGCACAAGGGCTCTACATCGGCGTCACGGGCACCGTGCTCGGCGTGGTGCTCGCCTTCATCTTCTGCGAGGGCCTGCTGTCGCGCGGAATCGCCCTGGATCCGAAGGTCTACGGCATCGCGCGCCTCCCCGTCGTCTTCGACGCCCTGGACTACGCGCTCGCCGCCACCGGTGCGGTCTGCGTGACGGCCCTGGCCGCGGTGATTCCGGCCTGGCGCGGCGCTCGCCTCGACCCCGTCGAGGGGTTGCGCGTCACGCACGGCGAGTAAAAGGGGGGTGGGGTCGATTGACCCCGCCGACCCTGCGTTGATTCCCCCGGGGGGGTGTGCTACTCCGCCCCCCAATGACCGTTTCTTCTCGATGGTTCGGGCCCTCGGTGGCCGGATGCGCGGCCCTCGCCGCGCATTTGGCGGGCTGCGGACCCAGCCAGGCCGACCTCAAGGCCCAGCGCGAAAAAGCGGACTACCACTACCAGTTGGCCTACGGGTTCTACTTCGAGAAGCCCGGTCAGGGCGGGAACCCCGACGCCGCCCTGGTCGAGACTCTGCGTGCCCTCGAGGTGGACGAGAAACACGCGGAGGCACACTTCCTGGCCGGCCTCATCTTCATGGGGCGCGAGCAGCATCTGGACGCGGAGCGGCACTACCGCCGCGCCATCGAAATCAAGCCCGACTTCTACTTCGCGCGGAACAACCTGGGCGCGACCTACCTCGCCATGGGCCGGTGGGACGAGGCGATCGCACTCTTCGACGCCCTCGTCCTGACACCGTTCTACACAACGCCCGGCAACGGGCATAACAACCTCGGCTGGGCTTACTACCAGAAGGGCAATCGCGAGAAGGCCCGCCACCACCTCACGGTGGCGACCCAGGTCGCGCCGACCCTCTGCCCCGCCTACAACAATCTGGGCATGTTGCTCCTCGACGAGAAGCAAGACGAACGCGCCGAAAAGGCCCTGAACGAAGCGGTCAAGCGCTGTCCAGGGTACGCCGAGCCCTACTTTCACCTGGGCCGGCTCCATGCGCGTCGAACCGACGACAAGCTCTCGCAGCAGAGTTTCCGTCGGTGTCTCGAGCTCGCAGAGGGTACACCGCTCGGAGACCGCTGCAGTCGCGCGCTTTCGGCGACTGCTTCGGGGGAGGTCAATCCATGACAGCAACGATGAACGAGCCGACGAAGCCCAGCGCGGGCAGCGTCCTCGCCAGCGCACGACTCCGCCATGGTCTCTCGCTGCAAGAGGTCGCGAGTCGCACCCGCATCCCTCGCTCCACACTCGAGGCGATCGAGGGCGAGCGCTGGGGTGACCTGCCGGGCAAGGCATATGTCCGCGGATTCATTCGCCTTTACGCCCGCGAAGTCGGCCTCGACCCCCGCGTGGCGCTGGCGCTCGTGGATGGTGCGGCCGCTGAACAGGCGGTTGCCGAAGAGGTCGCCACGACCGCGCGGGACGACGCCGAGCGCGCCGAAACGTGGTCGACGGTGCGGGTCCGCGCCGCGTACGCCATGGCGCTCGGGGTCCTGATCGCCGCGACCATGGCCGCCCTCTTCTCGGTCTCGCCGCCGCGACTCGAAGCCAAGGTGCTCGACCGGGGCGCGCCCACCGCACCGACGCCGTGACCGGACGTCACCGCACGGTCGCCCTGGTCCTCAAGGCGCGTGCCTATGGTGACGACGACCTGATCGTCGACCTGCTCTGCGACCGTCTGGGGCGCTTGAGCGTTCTGGCGCGGGCGGCACGCCGGAGCCAACGCCGCTATGGGGGCGCGCTCGAGATGGGCGTTCGCCTCGACGCCGAGATCCGGTTCCGTGCCGGCCGGGACCTCCACTCTCTGGGTCACTGCGAGGTCATCGCGCCGCTTCGGAAGATTCGTGAGGACCTCGACCGCATCCAGGGCCTCGCCTATCTGCTGGAGCTCGTTCGACTGGCGACGCGCGACGGCGCGCACGACACGACGCTCTTCGCCATGGCCTGCGCCTTCATCGACGCGCTCGAGGAGGCCGCCGCGACCACGGAGTCCATCGCCCTCTGGGAGATCGCGCTCCTGGCGCACCTGGGCTACGGCGCACCGGGCGGGCCGGACCTGCCGGATACGGCCCACGACACGCTGCGCCGGCTCGCCGCGGGGGATGCCACCGCGCGCTTCCTCGACGCCGACGTCGAGCCCGTACGCCGACATTTCGAGTCGCACTGGACCCGCGTGCTCGGACATGCTCCGCGCAGCGCGCGATTTCTGGCCGCCTGAGCGCGGCGAACGCAACGAGGAGGAACGATGTTCGCGAAGACGCTGCGGAGAATGCTGGGTGGGGTGCTCATCGGGCTGCTCTCGGTGAGCGGGGCTTCGGCCCAGGACACGGGCACGCAGAGCCCTGAGCTGACCGCGGCGCTGGCGGGCCTCAAGCCGGGCGGGTCGGACCTGGTCGCCACCTTCAAGACGAACCTGGGGGAGATCCGCTGCCGGCTCTACCACAAGGAGGCCCCGCGGACGGTGGCCAACTTCGCGGGGCTCGCCCTGGGGAACAAGCCGTTCAAGGATCCGGCCTCGGGCAACGAGACCAAGAAGCGTTTCTACGACGGCCTCACCTTCCACCGCGTGATCCCGGACTTCATGATCCAGGGCGGTGATCCGCTGGGTCAGGGCACGGGCGGCCCGGGGTTCACCATCCCCGACGAGTTCGGCCCCGGCCTGACGCACAAGCCCGGCACGTTGAGCATGGCGAACGCCGGTCCGAATACGGGCGGCAGCCAGTTCTTCATCACCGAGAAGGCGACCCCCTGGCTCAACGGCAAGCACGCGATCTTCGGCGAGTGCAAGGACGTCGCCCGCGTCGCGCAGATCGCGCGCGTGCCCGCCGGGCCGGGCAATCGTCCCCACGAGAGCGTGAAGATCGAGCGCCTCGACATCGCCTGGGCGAAGTACTGACCTGGGCGGACTTCTTGCCGCCTTCGTGTAGGGCGAGGTAGTCTAGCCGCAATGAGTGCCGCGCTCGCCGACGACTCTCCGCCCGCCGCGACGCCCGACCCTCACGCGGGCGTCTTCCTCGCCGCGGTCGAGTCACGGCGCCGCGTCGTGCTCGCGAGCCTCGCCCGCATGCCGCAGCGAGACCGGGTTGCGGAGCTCGTCTTCGACGTGCTGACCCACGTCGCGCTGAACGCGGACACCCAGCTCGACTTCGAGCTGGTCGACTCTTTCGGCCGACGCCACGACCTCGATCTTCAGACGACCGTGCTCCCACGAGAGTTCGCGGTTCAGTCGTTGCGCGACCTGCTCGGGCGAGGGGACTCGCCGCCGGGGCCGGCCCTGGAGGCGCTCAACGCGCTCTTTACGCTCGGCTACGCCTCGAAGATCGGCCCGTTGGACGTGGTCGAGCGCCGCAACTTCACCCTGCGTGTGGTGGCGATGCTGCCCGGGGTCGAGCGCGCCGGCCCCTACGTCTTGACCGACTTCCTCGACGTCGTTCTCGGCGAAGAGGACGCCCTGCGCTTCTGGCAGATCTACGTCGACCGCGTCGCGGCCGAGGTGGGCCGTCGAGGTGCGGCGCCGGAGGTCTCCACGCTCGAACCGTGGTTGCTGACACGCCTGCTGGCGCTGCACGCCGAAGGGCCGAGCCCGCCTCGGGGCAGCTGGCTGACGCTGCTGCGGCACGTCAATCGGGTCTTGCAGGCCCACCGTCACCGCTGGCGGTTCATCCGGCACCTCGCCGAGGGCTGTCACGAGCCTCGGATGCTCCTGCACCTGTGCACTGCGCCCGCGATGGTCGAGGACGCCGAGGTGCTTCCGGTCTTCCTCGTTCGGGGCAACGGCCGGCTGGTCTCCTGCGCGCTGCTGACCCTGCAGGCCTATCCGGACGCCCACGCCGCGGTGGACTTGTCGCTCGCCGAGCTGGCGGCGCGTCCGTTCCCGGAGATCGCGCCGCGCCTGGTCGAGATCTACGCGCAGCTCCACCTGTTCCCGTCGATCCCCCGCGGCTCCGCCCTCGAGCGCCTGCTCAAGGGCATTCGCACCCTGACCGCGGAGATGCTGACGTCCGCGCCATTGGATGTGCTGCCGACCGCCGTCGCGCGGGATTCACGCGCGCTGCGGCACCTGCTGCTCCTCGTGGACGTCGAGCCCGCGATTCGCGCCGTCGACGCGGTGGTCGCGGAGCAGTTCCTGTCGCGGGTGCTGACGACCTGGAATCAGACCTTCACGCCCTCCGGCGTCGACCATCCGCTGAACGACACACTCTGGCGCGACGCGGTCGTGAGAGCCGCCGTGGCGGACCTGCGCCGACGAGGCGAGGTCGCGCTGTCG